>JBGPWJ010000024.1:0-16349 GCA_041492115.1 Gammaproteobacteria bacterium | reverse complement strand
GTACCATATCGCTGCCACTGATGGCGGTTGCAGATAACTTGTTTGTAATATATGCTAAACAAGTTGTCTAGCTTTAATGGTTTAGGTGAAGTGTCTGTTGCCTGAAATGTCGCCAGAATGTCGCCAGAAGAAAATTAGGTCTCATGTAAGTTAATGATATTTAATGACATGTTTTGGCGACAAAATACTACGCGACAAAGAACGGAGTTGAATAAAACTCAAGCGAATACAGCATGTTAGTATGATTTTCTGGCCTACGCCCTACCCCCCTCTCACGGCGGGAACAGGGGTTCGAAACCCCTAGGGAGCGCCATTTTGAGGCGAGTTCGGTGCCAGTTGTGCAAGCCCGGGACTACGCTTCGCACAACGACGAGACTCCGGTTTGCCTTGTTGCCCCTGCCCTGCCTGTAATGACCGATACACACGCTAATCAACCAGCAGGACTGCTGCGCCGTTTGGGCGCATTGTTCTATGACACTCTGCTGCTGTTCGGCGTGCTGTTCTTCGCCACGCTGCTTCTGCTGGTGCTGCGCCGTGGCGTGGTCCTCACGCCGGGCGATCCCTGGTACTTTTTTTATCTGGTCACGGTCAGCTATCTGTTCTGCGGTTGGTTCTGGACCCGTGGCGGCCAGACACTCGGCATGCGTGCCTGGCGCATCCGCGTGCGGCGACGCGACGGCACAGCGCTGACCTGGGGCACAGCCTTATGGCGCTACCTATTAGCGTGGCTTGCGCTGCTACCGCTCGGTGCGGGTTATTTCTGGATGCTGATCGACCGGGAAGGACTGACCTGGCATGATCGCGGCTCACGGACGGTGGTGGTTTGCACGGATCGTTGAGTGTTGTCAGCGCACCCGCCGCAACAGCGCCAAGCCAACCGCGAAAAACATCAGCGTCGGCAACGCTGCGCTGAGCAGCGGGTTGAGACCGTAGACCTGACCGATCTGACCCGTGGTCTGATTGATCAGAAAGAACGCCAGACCCACCATCACACCCACCAGAATGCGCTGCCCCGCACCGACCCGGCGCAGCGGTCCGAAGGCGAAGGGCACGGCCAGTATCAGCATCACCATGCCGGCCAGCGGCTCGATCAGGCGCGCCCAGAAAGCCTGCTCGAAGCGTTGCGTGTCGAGCTTGTTACCTTTTAGGTAATCGATGTACTTGTACAGATCGCGCGCCGACAGGTCCTCTGGCCGCACCGTCACCAAGCTGAGCAGTTTGGGCGTGAGCAACGACGGCCACTCGCTGCGCGCGATATGCCGCACGGTCACACCCTCCGTGCCGATCAAGCTCTGCTGAATATCCTCCAGCACCCACTGCGGGTCTTGATAATGAGCCATTGCCGCGTAGGTCGACGAGATCAGACGATTGTGATCGTCGAATTCATAGATCGATATTCCACCGAGGTGTGACTGCGGCAGAATGCGCTGGATGTTGACGAAGCGCTTGCCATCACGCGCCCAGAATCCGTAGGCGCTCTTCATCACGACCTGCCGTGTCATGGCCAGGGCGCGCTGCGACTGCGCCAGTTGTTCGCTGGCCGGTGCGAGGTACTCGCCGAGCAGCGCGGCCGCCGCCAGCAGCACCAGTCCGGCCTGCGCCACCGCGCGGATGATACGCGCGATGGACATGCCCGAGGCGCGCAGCACCACCAGTTCATTAGTGCTAGCCAGCGCGCCAAGACCCATCAGACAACCCAGCAGCGCGGCCATGGGAAATAATTCGTGCAGACGTCCCGGCAGCGTCAGCACGATGAACTGCATGGCTTGCACAATGCCATAATCGCCCTGACCGATATCGCCGATCTCACCGACGAAAGCGAAGAAGGAATCGAGCGCGGCCAGCACCAGCAGTGCCAGCAGGGTGCTCTGCAGCACTGTCTTGGCAATGTAGCGATCGACGATCTTCATGCCGTCACCGATATAGCGCGCGCCGTTCGTCGCGATGCGGGCAGACGCAGGCGACGCGCCAACAGACCCAGTGCGAGCAGCAGCAACAGAGCATGGACCCACCACATGCCCCAGACCTCTGGCAGTGAACCGCGCTCCAGCCAGACATTGGCGGTGCCGAGCAGATTGGCGTAGATGATATAGACCAGCACTGCGGCCAGTAGCCGCCCGTAACGCCCTTCGCGCGGCGTGGCATAACCCAGCGGCAACACCAGCAGGGTCAGCACCAGCATCGACACGGGCGCGGCCAGTCGCCAATGCAATTCGGCCTTGTCACGCCGGTCAGCGGAGTCGAGCAGCGCCAGACTCAGTGTCGCATCGCGCTTGCGCGGGGCGTTGCTGCCGTCTTCCGCGGGCAGGCGCAGCGTCTGGCGGGCGAAATGCACAATGCGGAAATCAGCCTTGCCGGGCAGGCCTTCGTAGAGATAGCCATTGTCCATCACCACCACTTGTTCGCCGCTGACCGGGTCGATGTACTGGTGAGCGGAAGAGGCTGACTGCAGCTGCAGGCGGTCAGCGCGGCGCATCTGCACGAATACGTTTTCGATCAGTGTGTGATCCTCGGACAGCCGCTCAATGAAAAACACCCGCGCGCCCTGATCGACTTCTTTGAAACGTCCCGCGGTCAGACTGCTGAGTTCCGCGGTCTTCATGGCCTTGTCGCGCAACTGGTAACTGAGATCGGCGGCCCAGGGAGCACCCTGGAACGACAGCCAGCTCAAACCCAGCGCCATCGGCACAGCCACCATGAACAAGGGCCGGTACAGACGTGCCGGACCGGCGCCGCAGGCGGCCAGCGCCGCCATCTCGCTGTCCTTGTGCAAGCGACCCAGCGTGAACGCCATGGCCAGATAGAGCGACAAGGGCAGCAGCATGACCAGCGCGCTGACCGCTTTGAGACCGAGCAGCGTGAAGATCACGCCACCGGCGATGCGGCCCGCCGCGGCGTCGGCGAGATAGCCGACCAGCCGGTTGCTGATCAGGATCACCAGCAACACCACGGTCACGGCCAGCCAGGTGAACAGGATCTCGCGCAACAGATATCGATCAATAATCAAATTCAACTCCGCGCCCGGTCGACGGTGCTGTGCAGTGTGTCAGAGGGCTGATTTCGAGTAGACTATCGGACCTTATGAACCAGCCCGCATGCAGCATCCGGCTACGGTATACCACATCGCGCGCCATCCGCAATCCGGACCGCGCCCAACATCCAGCAACAGGAGCAGCGCCATGCAATACACCCTGACCACAGGCAATCCGGAAAAACAGCGCAGCGCCTGCGTCGTGGTCGGCGTCTTCGAGGACCGGCACCTGTCCGAGGCGGCGCAACAACTCGATCAGGTCAGCAAGGGTTATCTCAAAAAGGTAATGCAGCGCGGCGCCTTCCAGGGCAAAAGCGCTCAGACCCTGTTGCTGCACGACGTGCCGCAGTCCGGCAGCGATTGCGTATTGCTGGTCGGTTGCGGCAAGCAAAGCGAGTTTGACGGCCGCGCTTTCCGCAAGACCGCCAGCCAGGCCACCCGGGCCCTGAAAGACGCAGGCATGAGCGACGCCGTTTCCTATCTCACCCAGTTGCCGCTCAAGGAACAGGACTTCAACTGGAAGGTGCGCCACGCGGTGGAATGCGCCGAGGACGTCCTGTATCGCTTCGAACAGATGAAGAGCAAGCACGAGGACAAACGCCCCGCCCTGCACAAACTCGCCTTCATCGCCGCCGACAAACGCGAACAGACGCTCGGCGAACCGGCCTTGCGCATCGGCCGTGCCGTGGCCCACGGCATGTCGCTGGCCAAAGACCTCGGCAATCTACCCGCCAATGTCTGCACGCCGAGCTATCTCGCCGAGCAGGCCAGGAAGCTCGGCAAGGCGAGCAAGGACCTCAAGGTCACCGTGCTGGAAGTGAAGGACATGGAAAAGCTCGGCATGGGCGCGCTGCTGTCGGTGGCGCGCGGCAGCCGTCAGCCGCCCAAACTCATCACGCTGGAATACCAGGGCGCGGCCAAAGGCGTGAAGCCGGTGGCACTGGTCGGTAAAGGCATCACCTTTGACACCGGCGGCATCTCCATCAAACCGGCGTCCACCATGGACGAGATGAAATTCGACATGTGCGGCGCCGCCAGCGTGCTCGGCGTCATCGCCGCCTGCATCGAACTCAAACTGCCGATCAACGTCGTGGGCGTCATCGCCAGCAGCGAGAACATGCCGGACGGCGCCGCCAGCAAACCCGGCGACATCGTCACCAGCCTATCCGGTCAGACCATCGAAATTCTCAACACCGACGCCGAAGGCCGCCTGGTGCTGTGCGACGCCCTCACCTACACGGAACGCTTCAAGCCCAGCGCCGTGATCGACATCGCCACCCTCACCGGCGCCTGCGTCATCGCCCTCGGCAAACACCCGAGCGGCATGCTCAGCAATCACGAACCACTCGCCAAAGCCCTGCTGGACGCCGGCACGGTCAGCGGCGACCGCGTCTGGCAGATGCCGCTGTGGGATGATTACCAGGATCAACTCAAGAGCAACTTCGCCGACATGGCCAACATCGGCGGCCGCGACGCCGGCACTATCACCGCCGCCTGCTTCCTGTCACGCTACACCAAGAAATTCCACTGGGCCCATCTGGACATCGCCGGCACGGCCTGGAAGAGCGGCGATCAGAAAGGTGCGACGGGAAGGCCGGTGCCTTTGTTGATGCAGTATTTGTTGGATAGAGCCCAGAAATAGTACTGAGTGATGCCGCGTATCGACTTCTACCTGCTCGATGACCCCGCGCCCAACGGTGTGGCACTGTTGGCATGCCGGCTCACCGAGAAGGCATTTCTGCTCGGTCACAGCATTTACATCCAGGCGGAATCGGAACAGCAGGCGCAGGCACTCGACAACCTGCTCTGGACCTTCAAACAGGGTTCGTTCCTGCCGCATGCGCGGCATTCCGGATCAGACGGGAACGCCGCACCGATCTTGATCGGGCACGGCGTCGAACCGCAAACAGATGCTCAAGTACTGATCAATCTCAGCGCTGAGATCCCCGCGTTCTACCCGCGCTTCGAACGCGTTGCAGAACTGGTCGGCCCCGGCGAAGCGGTGCGCCAGCAGGCACGCCAACGTTTTCGCGCCTACCGCGATGGCGGCTGTGAACTGAACACACATAACCTGACCGGAAGCGGCTCGCCATGAATGACCTGCAGCGTAATGCCATCGACAACATCCCTGTGCTTTCCGATGTCGTAATACCCGGCATCCTTCGTGTCGCTCCCGACCCGGAACCCTCGCCGGACCTCACCGCGCAAGTCCATCCACTCACCGAACACCTGAAAGCGCAGGCCGACATCCTGCTGGCGGAGATGCACCATCGCATCGAACGCATGGTCGAGGAAGAATTGGCACGCGCCCATGCCAGCGCACTGGAAACCGCGCGCTTCGCACTGCAACAACGTCTGCGCACGGAAATGGAAGAGCGCCTCAATGCATTCATCACCGCTGCACTGCTGCCACGCGACGCCTGACAGGTTGTGTGCGTAGCAACGCGGCGCGGAACAGAGCGCAGAGTATTAGGGATGCTGTGATGTATTCGTCTCTGTAAAAGAAAGTCCCCTTTCCCCGCGGGAGAGGGCCAGGAAGAGGGGATTTTTCTGAGCTGCCTTAGTTGCTACCCGCACACACTGCCTACCGTCATAGTACTTCACGCGTTACCGCCACATCGCCCGCCGAGACAAGATCCCGAAGAGTCCTGCCGTGCAACGCACCGGCCATACCAGCGTCAATGTCGTAGTAAAGAGCTTCCACGGCCGCACTCAGCAGTGCATCTCCCCGCCTCATTTCAACCCTCTCACCGGTGTTGCGCACACTGTCCAACACTGCCTTGATGGTGATCGTCTCCAGGGCACGCGCCAGCAGATAACGCGGCGGATCCTCCGTGGTATGCACGAGCAGTCCACCACGTTCCAGCGCGATGAGTAACTGCTCAATATTGGCTGTGGGAATGCTGATCATCTGCGCGAGCCGCTGCGCTGTCCAGGTCGCCGTACCCTGTACATGCGCACGCCCGATCAGGGCCATTGACCACAAGGCCAATCTTTCTTCTGCACCAGCGCTGAGGCGGCGCGGCGCTCGGCTGCCGCTCTGATATTCAGGATGCTGGTAATAAAAAGCGATGCTGGCGCCGAGCAGCAGGATCAGCCAGCTCAGGTACAGCCAGATCATAAACAGGATGACGATGGCAAAACTGGCATAGATCGCCGTGTAGCGCGTCGACGAGGCGATGAACGAGCCGAAGGCCCAGCCGCCGGTCTGCCAGATCAGACCCGCGACAGTCGCACCCAGCAGCGCCGAACCGAACCGCACCTTGGCATTGGGTATGAACACATAGGTAAAGGTGAACGCCGCGATCACCAGCACATAAGGGACGATCCTGCCGAGCAGGCCGACCAGCATACCGAGAGGCTGCACACTCAGCAGCGAACTGGCCAGGGCGCTGCTCAGCAAGGTGCCGGTGAGGGCCATGGCCGAAAACACCAGTATCGGTCCGACCATCAGCACGCCCAGATACTGGCTGAAGCGCTGCGGCAACGGTCTCGGCCGCGCCACGCGCCAGGCGAAGTTGAACGCCGACTCGATCTTCTGGATCAGCGACACCACGGTATAGAACAGCAGACTCAGTCCGACAGCACCGAGCACGCCCACCTTCATGTTCTCGACAAAGCCGATCACGTGACCGGTGATCTCGACACCCTGCGCGCCGAGCGGTGCCAGAATGGTCAACAGCAACGGCTTGATCTGGTTGTGCACACCGAAGGCCTTGAGCACTGAGAAGCTCACCGCCAGCAGCGGCACCAGCGACAGCAGGGTCGTATATACCAAGCTCATGGCGTGCAGCGACAACTGGCCATCGGCCAGTTCACGCCATACCGCGGCGGCGACCCTGAGCAGGCGCGACAGGACAGCGCGCCACTGGTGCTGGGCGGTCGAATGATCAGCTTGCGTCTCTGGCACCATCATGCTCCCGGGATTGCAGTGCACGCGCATGGAGTCGTCATGGTACACGCGTTCGATTGGTGGTGCAGGCGGCGCACCGCGCGTAAACCCTTTCAGCCCGGTCTGCGATATACTCACACTCAACGCGACACGGCCCTGACACCATGCCCCAGACATCCACCCCCAACGTCGATCCTGTCGAGATCGCCAAATTCGAGCAGCTGGCCAGCCGCTGGTGGGACCCTGGCAGCGAGTTCAAGCCGCTGCACGATATCAACCCCCTGCGTCTGGACTATATCGATAGCCGCGCCGGCCTGGCCGGCAAGCGCGTGCTCGATGTCGGCTGCGGCGGCGGCATTCTCGCTGAGAGCATGGCACTGCGCGGTGCGCAGGTTACCGGCATTGATCTGGGCGAGGCACCGCTCGCCGTGGCACGTCTGCATCTGCTGGAATCCGGCGCGCAGGTCGATTACCGGCACATCAGCACCGAGCAACTCGCCGCCGAGCAACCGGCCAGCTTCGACGTGGTGACCTGCATGGAAATGCTCGAACATGTCCCCGACCCCGCCGCCAGCGTCGCCGCCTGCGCGCAACTGGTGAAACCCGGCGGCGCCGTGTTCTTCTCTACCATCAACCGCAATCCAAAAGCCTATCTGTTGGCCATCCTCGGCGCCGAATACCTGCTGCGCCTGCTGCCGCGCGGCACGCACGACTACCGCAAATTCATCCGTCCCTCCGAACTGGAATCCTGGGCGCGCGCCGCGGGACTGTCGCTGCGCGACCTCAGCGGTATGAACTACAACCCGCTGTCACGACAATACAGCCTCGGCCGCAATCTGGATGTCAATTACCTCGCCTACGCAGCACGGTCGCAAGACTGATGGCGCACGTCATCTCCAGCCGCGCCCCTACCGAGCCGCAAGCGCGCGCGCTGCGCACCGTGCTGTTCGATCTCGACGGCACGCTCGCCGACACCGCGCCTGATCTCGCTTACGCACTGAATTGCGTGCTGCAGCAACAGGGCCGCGACACGCTGCCATTCGCGCAGATCCGCCCGGTGGCCTCGCACGGCGGCGCCGCGTTGATCAGTCTCGGCTTCGGCCTCGGGCCCGGCCATCACGGCTATGACGCGCTGCGCGCGGAACTGCTGCGCATCTACCAGGACAACCTGACGCGCCACACCGGCCTGTTCCCCGGCATGGCCGAGCTGCTGGCCACGCTGGAACAGCGTGGCATGAACTGGGGTGTGGTCACCAACAAACCGGCCTGGCTCACTGATCCGCTTATGGACCAGCTCGGCCTGAGCACGCGCGCCGCCTGCATCATCAGTGGCGACACCACACCCAACCGCAAACCGCATCCCGAACCGTTGCTGCTCGCCTGTCGACAGGCAGGCAGCACACCGCAACAGTGTCTCTATGTCGGCGATGCCGAACGCGACATAGAAGCCGGCCGCCGCGCCGGCATGCACACCGCGGTCGCGCTGTTCGGCTATCTCGATGCACAGGACACCCCGCAACGCTGGGGTGCCGATACGCTGATCGATCACCCGCTGGAGCTGCTGGCCTGGATCGACAACGCGAACCAAGCCGGCGTCGCCTGAACCGAGCATGGACGCCATCCTCACCCTACCCGTCGTCTATTTCGTACTGATCCTGTGCGGCGTCGCCGCGCTCGGCGCACTGCTCGCGGGACTGCTAGTGCAGCAGCGCCAGCAACGCCACAACAGCGCACTGCGCGAAGAGAATGCGCGGCTTGGCGCGCAGCTCGATGCCGAACGCCGCAATGCGGCTGAGAAACTCGCCGCGCTGGAACAGGCGCGCGATCAGCTCACCGATACCTTCAACGCCCTGTCGAGTCAGGCTCTGCGAAACAACAATGAAGAGTTTCTACGGCTGGCGCAGGAGAACCTCAAGCAGTTCCAGATCCAGGCCAACGCGCAATTGCAGCAGAAAGAACAATCCATCGACAACCTGGTGAAACCGATTCAAGAAGCCCTTGCCAAAACCGAACAGCAGATTCAGGCCATGGAACAGGCGTGCAAAGAGGCTTACGGTTCGCTGAGCAAACATCTGGAAACCATGACGCTGACCCAGAATCAGCTGCAACTGGAAACGCGCAATCTGGTCCAGGCCCTGCGCCGTCCCGAGGTACGCGGGCAATGGGGCGAGCTGACACTGAAACGGCTGGTGGAACTGGCCGGCATGGTCGAGCACTGCGATTTCTATCAGCAGGAAACAGTCAACACCGCCGACGGCGCGCAGCGCCCCGACATGATTGTGCGCCTGCCGGACCAGCGCGAGATTGTCATCGACGTGAAGACGCCGCTGGATGCCTATCTCAGCGCGATGGAAGCGACCGACGATACCACCCGGCGCGCCGCACTGGAGCGCCATGCCCGCAAAGTGCGCGAGCGGGTCCGCGAACTGGCGGCGAAATCCTATTGGGACCAGTTCAAAAACGCGCCGGATTTCGTCGTGCTGTTCATCCCCGGCGATCAGTTCCTCAGCGCCGCGCTGGATATCGATCCGGCGTTGCTCGAAGACGCGCTGCGCCAGAAGATCATCATGGCCACGCCGACCAGCTTGGTGGCACTGCTGCGTGCGGTGGCTTATGGCTGGCGTCAGCAGGCCGTGGCGGAAAATGCCGAACGCATCCGCGAACTCGGCGAAGATCTGTACAAGCGCATCGGCACCTTCACCGAACACCTGGCGCGACTCGGCCGGCAACTCGAAGGCGGTGTCGACAGCTACAACAAAGCCGTCGGCTCACTGGAACGCCAGCTGCTGCCCGGCGCGCGCAAGTTCGTCGAACTCGGCATCAACCCGCGCAAGGAACTGGAAACGCCGGACCCGATCGAAGTGCCGCTGCGCAAACTCGAAGCCGAGTAGCGCGGCATCTCTCCTAAGTCATGCACGCCGATGACTATTGCCGCGAACGCGCCGCCCGGCGTGGCGCGAGTCTGCATTACAGCCTGCTGTTCACTGCCGATACGACACGTCGCCGATTGCTGGCGCTGCATGCCGTGCGTCACGAACTCTGCGCCATCGAACGCGAATGCAGCGACGCGCAGCTTGCGCGTCTCAAGCTGCAGTGGTGGCGCGATGAACTGCAATGCGCCGCGAACGGTACGGCGCAGCATCCGGCCGTGCAGGCCTTGTGCGCCAGTGTCGCACCCCACGCCTTGCCGCTGGCCGATCTGCTGACACTCATCGACAATCTGGAGACGGCGCTCACCACACCTTCATTGCCGACGACCGAGGCGCTGCTGCAGCACTGTCGCGGCATCGGCGGACTGACTGGCGCGCTGGCGGTCGAATTGAGCGGCGCTCACAATACGGCGACACGGCAGCATGGTGTGTTGCTCGGCAGTGCCTTGCAGTTCCTTGACCTGCTGTTCGACCTCCGTGCCGACGCGACCCGTGACCGCCTGCTGTTGCCGCGCAACGAGCTGGTCGACTATCGGGTTACGGCGGCCGATCTGAGCTGTGCCGATTGGAGTGATACCGTGCGCGCACTGTTGCGCGCGCAGATCGAACGCGCGCGGCAACTGTTCAACGACGCTCTGCACCAGCTGCCCGCCGACGACCGCTGGTCGCAGCACCACGGCCTGATCATGACGCAGCTGCACCTCACTCTGCTGGATTCACTGACCGCTGACCCGACCCGCCTGCTGCGCGAGCGCGTCACGCTGCCGGCCTGGCGCAAACTCTGGATCGCCTGGCGGACCGCGGCCGGCGCGCGGTACACGGCCTTGTGATGCTCCGCCGCACCGACAAACCCGCGTCGGAATGGTATTCTTGCCGCGACTGCATCGTAACGCGGGTCAGCAGTCAACCTGGATTTTTTCCCTTGCCACCACAACCAGCCAGCGAAGAACCTCATCATGCCCGATTACCTTCCCACCCCCGACCTGCTCAAAGATCGCGTCATCCTGATCACCGGCGCCGGCGATGGCATCGGCCGGGTGGCCGCCATCACCTGCGCCGAATACGGCGCCAGCGTCATCCTGCTCGGTCGCACGCAACGCAAACTGGAAAGGGTCTACGATGAAATAGAACTGGCCGGATATCCGCAGCCGGTCATCCATCCGCTCGACCTGGAAAAAGCCGGTGCGGCCGATTACGCGCAACTGGCTGCCGCGCTGGATCAGCAGTTCGGTCACCTCGACGGACTGCTGCACAATGCCGCCATTCTCGGCACGCTGACGCCGCTCGGGCTGTACGATGTGGACCTCTGGCACAAAGTGATGCAGGTCAATCTGCACGCACCGTTTCTGCTGACGCGCGCCTGTCTTAACTTGCTGCGACAGGCGCAGGATGCCTCTGTCATTTTCACTTCGGATGCGGCAGGCAGGCAAGGCCACGCCTACTGGGGCGCGTACGGTGTATCAAAGGCCGCGCTGGAGGGCATGATGCGGATTCTCGCCGATGAGACCGAGAGCGAGGGCAGCGTGCGGGTCAACAGCATCGATCCCGGCGCGTTGCGCACCGCGCTGCGGGCGCGCGCCTATCCCGCCGAAAACCCCAATCACCTGCCGACGCCGGAGACGGTGATGAACAGGTATCTGTATCTGCTGGGACCGGACAGTCGCAACATCAGCGGCCGGGCATTCACGGCGCAGGAACGGTAGTCCGGCAGTAAGCGTTCTGGCGACCGTTCAGTCCAGACGCACCGCGAACACCTCGTCCAGCGACGTGCGCCCGGTGCGCGCGATGGCAAGTGCGCATTGCGTCAGCGTGATCATGCCCTCGGTCACCGCGATCTCCTTGATCTCGCGCGCGGATTTCCGCTGCGTGATACAGTCGCCGATCTTCTGCGTCACCGGCAGTAGCTCATAAACCATGAGACGGCCACTGTAGCCGGTGAAGTTGCACAACTGACAACCTTTGCCACGCTGGAACACCTCGGCCTCCGGCACGTCCAGCAGACGGCGCACGAACAGATCGACCGGTTCCGGTATCCGGCAGTGTTCACAATTGATGCGCAGCAGGCGCTGCGCCATCGCACCCTGCAGGGTGGAACTGAGCAGGAACGGCTCGACGCCCATGTCGAGCATGCGCGTGATGGCACCCGCGGCATCGTTGGTGTGCAGCGAACTCAACACCAGGTGGCCGGTTAATGCCGCCTTGGTGGCAATTTCTGCCGTCTCCAGGTCACGGATTTCCCCGACCATGATCACGTCCGGGTCGTGGCGCAGGATGTGCCGCAGCGCGGCGGCGAAGGTATAGCCCGGCGCCGAGGCGATCTGGATCTGTTCGACACCGTCCATGTCGTATTCCACCGGATCCTCGACCGTGATGATATGCGGCTCGCGGCGCCGCACCTCGTTGAGCAGGGCATAGAGGGTGGTCGACTTGCCCGACCCGGTGGGACCGGTGACCAGCAGGCTACCGAAAGACTTCGCCAGCATCTGCTGGAGAAGCTCTGTGTCGTGTGGCGTGAAACCGAGTTGATCCATCGGCTTCAAGCCTGTTTCTTTGTCCAGAATACGGATCACCACGCTTTCCCCGCACACCGTCGGGATGACCGAGATACGCAGATCGATAATGCGCTCGCCGCGCATCACGCGCGCATGACCGTCCTGCGGCAGGCGCCGCTCGGCGATATTCATCTTGGCGGTGATCTTGATCCGGCTCACCAGCGCCGGCAGCAGTGATTTACGCAGGCTGCGCAGGAACTGCATGCGGCCGTCGATGCGGTAATAGACCTTGACGCTGTTGGCCTCGGGCCGGATGTTGATATCGGAGGCGCGGCGCGTCACAGCCTGCAGGATGATGGCATTGACCAGCCGCACGATTGGCTTCTTCATCGCCTCCTGTTCAATGGAATAGGAGGGCAGATTGTCTTCGGCGTCCTTGTTCGGCGCGTCGAAATCCAACTCTTCCAGCGCCTCGTGCTCCTGGTACTTGGTGTAGTAACGGTTCAGTGCCTGGCGGATATCCTGGGCGGAGGCGATCACCGCCTCGACGCGCAGATTGGTGTTGAAGCGGATCATCCCCAGCGCATCCCAGTCGAGCGGGTTCTCCACAGCGACGATCAGGCAGCCATCGACTTCGGTCAGGGGCAGGACGTTGTATTGCATCGCGATGTCGGCCGGGACCATGGCCAGGGTGCGGGGCGTGATTTCAAAATCATCCAGTTTGATGGACGGAATACCGAGCTTGTGCGCCAGGGCGATGTTGATCTGCTTTTGCGAGACCAGACCCATTTCGGTGAGTAGGCGGCCGAGGTGCTTGCCGTGATTGCGGCGTTGCAGCACCAGGGCGTCCTCCAGCTGGCGCGGAGTGATGATTCCCTCATCAACCAGCATGTCGCCCAGGTGGACGTTCTGGATCGGCTGAATATTCCCGATCAGTCTTTCCAGGTCTTTCAGATTGGTGATGACCGTTTCATTCACGCACGCCACCCCTGAGATGAACTTTCGCCGGCCAAGTCGGCCCTGACAATCCGCCACAGAGGTGCCGGCCGGCCCGGTCTCGCTGCGCCAAGCTGTTGACACAAAATCATTGACGCCCTGGGTATTCTATCTAACTTCTTGTAATACATATACCGAACATCCAGAGAGTACTGGCATGCTTCTGGCATATTATTCAGTCAACACACGAATAACCGAGGGGCATGGCATGTCATCCTACTTACAGTCATATGCTGGATCGGACCTGCGGGACAAGGGCAATCCCCTGGCCACCGCCGCGAGCCACTCATTGCCTATTGGACCGGATCAGGCAGCCTGGAGTAAAGGGCTGGAGATCAGCGGCGTACTGCAAACCACGCTGGACGTGGAACGGGTCATCGCGCTGTTCTCCCAGGAGGTCAACGGTCTGGTCACGCATGACGGACTGAACTATCGTCACCCGGAGCGCGGCCTGAATCTGGAAATCGGCGGGAATGGCCGGCATTCGTGCAGCTATCGCCTGGTGGTCGGTGAGCAGAACATGGGTGAACTGGTGTTCCAGCGTCGCCGCAAGTTCACGATGACTGAAACTCAGTTGCTCGAACATCTGCTCTGCAGCCTGATCTATCCGCTCCGCAATGCACTGCTGTATCGTGATGCCCTGCAGTCCGCCAACACCGACCCGCTCACCGGTCTGAACAACCGCGCCGCGCTGGAGACCGCACTGCGTCGCGAAATCGATCTGGCACACCGGCACGGCACGCCCTTGTCGCTGGTCGTCGTGGACATCGATCACTTCAAATCCATCAATGACACCTATGGACACACGGTCGGCGACAATGCCATTCAGGCCTTCGCCAACTGCGCCGTGCGTACCACACGCGGCAGCGACATCGTGTTCCGCTACGGCGGCGAAGAATTCGTGGCCCTGCTCAGCAACACCGGTTCCAACGGCGCTTTGTTGCTGGCCGAACGCCTGCGGCGCGCGGTGAGCGAGATGCCCCTGGTGTGCGGCGACACCTGTTTCAACATGAGCATCAGCGCCGGCCTCACCACCCTGCAACCGGGCGATACCGGCGAGAGCCTGTTCAGCCGGGCCGACAGCGGACTCTACGTGGCCAAGCAGGAAGGCCGTAATCGGGTGCGCATCGTACCATAACCACAGACAAGGCCCCTGTCGATGAAGCTGTGATACACAGCACACTTTGGACACGGTCAACCGCACTATCCTTTGCACATACTCTCCCTGACCACGAGATCGTCATGGATGAAATGCAACCCATTGAGGCACTGATCGACTCCGACACACGCCTTGCGGTGGTGGAAACCAGCGAACATAACCGCATCATCGAGTGGCTGCGGAAACTGTTCAGCACCACCGGCAGGGCCAGTTACGTATGGACCGCGCAGCATGGCCTGCAGCGCATCGCCATCGAACACATTCTGATTCCAAACACCCTGCGCCCGCTCGATGTCCTGGACCACATACTGACCAGTCATCACTTCGGAATCTATCTCCTGCGCGATTTTCAGGCGGCACTCTCAGACCCCATGGTATGCGCACGACTGGAACGGCAGATGGACGACACCGGTTCAGCGCACAAACTGGTGCTGCTGCTCGGCGCGCATCACAAACTGCCGACACGCTTGGCCACGCGTGTGGAACAGATCACCCTTATCTGACTCGGCAGAACATGCCAGTTGTCGCGCGCATTCAACCACCTCAGTCCTGATTCTCTCGCGCCGGACACCCCCGCGCCAAACAACACTGCCCACAACGCGGCCGCGGCCTGCAGACATCCTTGGCATGATGCACGATCAGGGCATGGTATTCATTGAACAATGCCACATCCGCGCCCAGCGCCGTTTCAAAACCGGAACGCAGTTGCTCATAGGATTCCGTGCCAACGATCAGACCGAGGCGCGCAAACAGACGGCGTGTGTAGGCATCAATCACAAACACCGGTCGCGTGAAGGCATACAACAGAATATCGTCGGCAGTTTCGGGACCCACGCCATGCACATCGAGCAGCGCCTCGCGCAAGTGCAGCGTGTCACGGCGCGCCAGCTTCGCCACACCGCCCTGTTGCAGCAGCCAAGCGCAGAAACTGCGCAGACGCGCGGCCTTGATGTTGAAATATCCCGAGGGTTTAAGCAGCAAAGCGAGTTGTGGGAGGGGTAGATCGACAATGACTCCGGCACGCAGGCGTCCCAGAGTCTTGAGATTGGCAATGGCCTTTTCGACATTGGTCCAGGCGGTGTTCTGCGTCAGCACCGCGCCGACCATTACCTCAAAGGGCGTGTCACCCGGCCACCAATGCTGCGGGCCATAGGCCGCGTGCAGACGCTGAAAGATTCTCAGCAAGCGCACCTTCGGCAACCGCCGAACGGCCGCGGAATCATTTCTTGCGTGAGCCACGTGGCGCGCGCGCCGGCGGCGCAGAACGTGTGCGCGGCGCAGAGTTGCCGGGAGTGGCAACAACACTGCGCCGCGTCGGATTGCCCGGCGTGCCGGCGGTCGCGCGATGTGGCGTCTTGCTGTGCGCAGCGGCAGTTGCCTGCGCTTGGCTCTGTCCGGGTCTTGCGGCAGCGCCGTGGCGCGGCGGTTTGCCGGTGGCGGCGCCAACACTGCGATGCGCCGGTTTGCCGAGTGCGCCGGGAATCTCGCGATGCGGCTTGGTATTGTGTGATGAGGCGGTCGTACGCGGCGGCATCTTGCCGCGTGTTCTGGGCGCATTGCGGCGCGGCACTTTGACGGGCGCCGCGACAGGGCTTTCCGCCGGCAGTCCGACCAGCTCCAGCAACTGCGCAAGCTCCTCCGCGGTGAGGTCCTGCCAACGTCCCGGCCGCAGCCGGCGCGGCAAGGTCAGCGGCCCGTAGCGCACCCGGATCAACCGACTGACCTTGACGCCCTGGGTTTCCCACAGGCGCCGTACCTCACGGTTGCGGCCTTCACTGAGGGTTACGTGATACCAATGATTGGCGCCGGGGCCGCCGGCATCGGTGATCGATTCAAAACGCGCCGGGCC
>JBGPWJ010000242.1:0-4065 GCA_041492115.1 Gammaproteobacteria bacterium | reverse complement strand
CCGGTGGGCGTGGACAGTCTGGCGGCGGCCATTGGCGAGGAGCGCGGCACCATCGAAGACGTGCTGGAGCCGTATCTGATTCAGCAAGGCTATCTGATGCGCACCCCGCGCGGCCGCATGGCCACCCGCAGCACCTACCTGCACTTCGGGCTGACGCCGCCCACCCACCTGGGCGCCGAAGCGCTGGAACTGTTCGACGATTCCAAGTCGTAACAAGCTTGCACCTCTGCAGCAATAAAACCTAAGTCCTCCGTGTCTTTGCGGCAATAACCCGATTGTAACGCTCCATCGCTGGAAGCGCGTTTTTATGAAATAATACCCCGCGTCGCAACAACGACGGGGAATCTTTGCGCCGATGCGTGGTCTTTGGGGATAAGCGGGCAGTGACAGAATTCATCTGGCCGGTCCGGGTCTACTACGAGGATACCGACAGTGGCGGCGTGGTGTACTATGCAAACTATCTCAAGTTCATGGAACGGGCGCGCACCGAGTGGCTGCGCAGTCTGGGCTTTGAACAGGACGAGTTGTTGAAGCGGGATAATATTCTGTTCGCCGTGCGTTCCATCAGTCTCGATTACCTCAAGCCTGCGCGTTTCAACGATCGCCTGCTGGTCAGTGCCGGCATCAGTGCGCGCGGCCGTGCCAGTCTCAACTTCGATCAGACGGTGCGTCGCGACAGTCGCGATACGGAAATTCTCTGCACCGCTCAGGTGCGCATCGCCTGCCTGGCCGCGGATACCCTGCGGCCGCAGCCCTTACCCAAACAACTGCTCACGGAGTTGCCGGATGTCTGCTGATTTGTCCTTGCTTCACCTGATCACCAACGCCAGTCTGGTCGTGCAGTTGGTGATGCTGCTGCTGATGGCTGCCTCGCTGGTGTCATGGACCATGATCTTCCGCAAATGGACCCAACTCAAACAGGCGCTGCGCGCGGCTGACGAATTCGAAGAACGTTTCTGGTCCGGCGGTGAACTCGGCGCCATTTACAAGCAGGTCACCGCGCGGCGCCGCGAGTTGTCCGGCATGGAGAGCATCTTCGAGGCCGGCTTCAAAGAATTCGCGCGCTTGCGCAAGCAGACCAACAGCGAGCCGATGTCGGTGCTGGAAGGCGCGCAGCGCGTGATGCGCGTGGCGCTGTCGCGCGAGATCGACGGACTCGAAACGCATCTGTCGTTCCTCGCCACGGTCGCCTCCACCAGTCCCTACGTCGGTCTGTTCGGCACGGTGTGGGGCATCATGGGTTCATTCCGCAGCCTGGGCAATGTGCACCAGGCCACGCTGGCCATGGTCGCACCGGGCATCGCCGAGGCGCTGGTGGCCACCGCCACCGGCCTGTTCGCCGCCATCCCGGCGGTGATCGCCTACAACCGCTACTCCAACGACGTGGAACGGCTGGTGAATCGCTATGACAATTTCCTGGAAGAGTTCTCAACTTTGCTGCAACGACAGGCGCATGATTAACGGTGATCGGGTGTGAACTTAAGAATCCGCGATGAACGGCAGCTCTCTTCGCGAGAACAAACCCGTAGGGGCGGGTCTGAGACCCGCCCGGGTTGGCACTCGCTCAAGCTCATGCAGGGCGGGTCTAAGACCCGCCCCTACGTAATATTGGGTCTAAGTAAGTGCCATTCGGCTCGGATGTCAGATATCTAATTAATTATGGCTAGAGAACGTAACCGCAACAAACCGCTCGCCCAGATCAACGTCGTGCCGTTCATCGACGTGATGCTGGTGATGCTGGTGGTGTTCATGATCACCGCGCCGCTACTCAACCAGAGTGTGGAGGTGGAATTGCCGGAGACCAGTAGCGGACAGCCGCCTCCCGACGCTGATGAGACGTTGGTAGTAGCAATAAACGCTGACGGTAACTACTTCATTAGTGTCGGTGAGCA
This sequence comes from Gammaproteobacteria bacterium, assembly GCA_041492115.1. Classification (GTDB taxonomy): domain Bacteria; phylum Pseudomonadota; class Gammaproteobacteria; order JBBQDK01; family JBBQDK01; genus JBBQDK01. Next base: position 2,173 of record JBGPWJ010000242.1, on the reverse strand, counting down.
GCAAGAACGCCCTATCGATGAAGACACGCTGCTGAAACGGGTCGCCGATGTGCTCAAATATAAGCCGAAAACTCCGGTGATGCTGCGCGGTGATAAGGCGGCGAACTATGGCAAGGTGATGCAAGCCATGGATGTGCTGAAGCGCGCGGGTGTGCCCAGTGTCGGCCTGATGACTGATCCAGTCACGGGCAAGAAATGAGTATTCTGGATGGCACCGGCCTGACGCCGCAAACGGCTGGTGTTTCCGTTGATAGCCAAGAGCGCGGCTCTCTGACAGATAAATCGATGTGGAAAGAACTCCGCAATAATCCCCGCGCGCTGCTCTATGCAGTGCTGATGCACCTGTTGCTGTTTCTGGCGCTGATCCTCAATCTGGATTGGAAGACCAGCCACACTGGCGGTGAGCAGAGCAGCGTGATCAAGGCCCAGGTGGTGGACAGCACCAAAGTGCAGGCCGAGGTCAACAAGGTCAAGCAGGCGGAGGCGAACAAGGTACATCAGGAAGAAACGCGCAAGAATGAACTGAAACAAGCCGAGCAGCAGGCCGAGCAGCGCCTCTCGGAAGTGAAACAGAAACAGGTCGAGGAACAGAAGAATCTGCAGAAGCTGCAGCAGCAGCGCGTTGCGCAGCAGAAGCTCGAAGTCGATCGTCAGTCCAAGCTCAAGATCCAGCAGGCCAAGCTGAAGAAAGAACAGGATGCCAAGGCCGCGCAACAGCACGCCGCGGAGGAGAAGAAAAAGACCGCCGCCGCCGAAGCCAAGCGCAAGCAGGATGAGGCCAAACAAAAAGCCGCTGAGGACAAGAAACGTCAGCAGGACGACGAGCGCGCTATGCAGAAACAGCTGGACCAAGAAGAGGGTAACAGGCAGAAGAACGACAACAAGAGCGGTGGCCCTAATCAGGGCGACATCGACAAGTACAAGGCGGCCATCCAGCAGGCGGTGCAGAACAACTGGCTGCAGCCACCCAGCGCACAATCGGGCTTGCAGTGTACAGTGCGGGTAAACCTGATCCCGGGCGGCGATGTTGCCGGAGTGCGTATCGTGGTGAGCAGCGGTGATGCCGCCTTCGACCGTTCTGTGGAAAATGCCGTGCGCAAAGCGGCGCCGTTGCCGCTGCCATCCGACCCCGGTCTGTTCGATAACTTCCGCGAACTGACCTTCGTCTTCAAACCGGAGAACTGAGTGTGCGATCACTAATGACACGATTACCGCTGTTACTGCTGGCGACGCTGCTGTTCGCCACCACGGCACAGGCCGAGCTCACCATCGAAATTACCAAGGGCGCCGCTGGCGCGCTGCCGATCGCCATCGTGCCCTTCGGCGTCGCGGGCGAGGCGCCGCACGACGATCTCGCTACCATCATCTCCGCGGATTTGCAGCGCAGCGGACGCTTCAATCCCATGCCGTCCACAGACATGCTGGAGAAACCCTCGGACGCCGCGCAGGTCAATTTCCAGAACTGGCGCGTGCTGAGCATGGACAACCTGGTGATCGGCAAACTGCGCGGTAACAGCAACAGCGGCTTCGACGTCGACTTCCAGTTGTTCGATGTGTTCCAGGGCAAGGGCCTGATGGGCTACACCATCCACGCTGGCTCGGCGGAGATGCGCCGTGTCGCGCACCATATCGCCGACCTGATCTACGAAAAGCTCACCGGCGAGAAGGGCGCCTTCAACACCCGCATCGCCTACATCACCGCCACGCGCGGCCCGACGCCGAGTTACGCACTGATGATCGCCGATTCCGACGGCTACAATCCGCAGACCGTGCTGCGTTCCAAGCAGCCGATCATGTCGCCGTCCTGGTCCAGCGACGGCAACCACCTTGCCTATGTCTCGTTCGAGAAGCGCCGTTCCGAGGTGTTCGTGCAGGACGTGCTGTCAGGCGCGCGCGAAGCCGTGGCCTCCTACCCCGGCATCAACGGCGCGCCATCCTGGTCGCCGGATGGCCGTTACCTGGCGCTGACGCTGTCGCGCGGCGGCAATCCGGATGTGTATGTCATGAGTCTGTCCACCAAACTGATGACGCGCCTCACCGACAATCCCGCCATCGACACCGAGCCGACCTGGGCACCGGACGGCGACAGCGTGTACTTCACCTCGGATCGCGGCGGCAAGCCGCAGATCTATCGCGTTTCCGCCAGCGGTGGCGGCGCCAGCCGCGTCACCTT
>JBGPWJ010000249.1:0-3887 GCA_041492115.1 Gammaproteobacteria bacterium | reverse complement strand
GCGGATGCCTGTGTCATTGCTCTTGGCGGCGGCATAGACCGGGATGTAGTCCATGCCCATGCTGTCCTTGGTGGGCTTGTCCGCGGTGATTTGCGGATTCATGGAATTGCGGTAATAGAGAATCCTGCGCGGACTGTCGGCTTGCGCTGCGGGTGTTGCGGACGGTGCCGGTGCCGGGGTTTTCAGCGACCAGCCCAGGGCGATGCCCAAGGCAATGCCTGCGCCCAGTGTGACAAACAGAAGTATGTTAGTGCGACGCATCGGAAGTCTCCGTGGTGGTGCTGGCGAGGTAGTCGAGATCGGCGAGGCTGAGTGCCAGATCGGTTTTCAGACGCCATTGGGTGAGTGCGTACTGATGGCGCTCGTGCAATACAGCCAATACGTCAGCCAAGGGCAGGCGGTTGGTTTTATAGGCGGCGAGCGCGGCGTGCACCGCCTGTTCCGCCTTGGGCAGGCGGCTGCCTTCGAGCAGATCGAGTCGCGCTTGCAGACGTTGCTGCTCCGCCAGTCGCGCCGTCGCCTCCGCGCGCAATTCCAGCAGCGCATCGTCGCGCCGGTAACGCGCGGCCTGCTCGCGGGCGGCGCGTTCCTGCAGGCGCGCGTCCTGGCGTTTGTCGGGAAACAGCGGCAGACTCATCACCACTTGCGCGGACAGCATGTCGGGCAGCTTGGCCCCGCTCGCTTCGCGCGCGGCGCGATAACCGTACATCGCCTCCACGCCGAACTCCGGGTAGTAAGCGCGGCGCGCGGCGGCGGTCTGATAACCGGCGGCGCGGCGTGCCGCCTCCAGTGCTTGGATCTGCGGGTGTGCGGCGAGTCCTTGCAACAGTGCAGCCGCTGTCGGCGGCGCCGGCAGCGTGGGCAATTGCGCGGCGATGCGCAGCGTCGCTGCATCGCTGTCGAGCAGGCGCGCCAGCCTGCTCACCTTGGTCTCGCGCTGTGCGGCGAGATCCTGCTGTTCATCCAGCAGGGCATCGCCTTCCAGCGCGCTTTTCAACACGGCGCCCTGCTCGCTGGCGCCGACCCGATAGCGTGCGGTTTCAGCTGCGGTCATCTGTGCCACGAAGGTGCTGTTCTCGCTGTTGATCGCCAGGGCGCGGTCCAGATAAAACACTTCCAGCCAAGCGCGGCGCACGTCGCGGCGGATGCGTGCCCGGGCCTCGTTGCGTTCGGCTTCGGCCGCACTGGTTTCCTGTTCGGCGCTGTGGCGCAGTTGCGCGCGTTGTCCGGGTGGCGGGAACATCTGGGCCACGCCGACCGTGGTCATGGTCATGCCGTCGCGGTTCAGCGCCAGGCTGTCGGTGGGCAGGTTCTGCACGCCGAGCTTGAGTTGCGGATCGGGCAGTGCATCGCTGGCGGCGGCGCCGGCACGCGCGGCATCGATCAGCGCAGCGCGCTCGTTGAGTTCAGGGTGATTCTTAAGCGCCAGCGTTTCTGCGGTATCCAGACTCAGCAAGTCCTCGGCCGCATAGCCGGCGCCGCTGTGCAGAAGCAGTGTGATGACGGCCGTGACGGCCAGTGTGTGCAAAGACAACATGACGTACTCCGTGAAAGAAAACCGACAACCGGGACTTTCGCAGCGGGGTACGATCTAGATTAGCAGAGTGCAGTAAGCGAGGGTGGGGTGGGGCTGCGGTGGCGGGACGCGCGGGAGGCTGAATGTCCGGGTGAGCGGCGCGACACGTGGCCAGGCTAGTGCCAGCAGCAGTGCGATGGTAAAGATTACGCTCAGGCGAGTGAGCTGCAGCAGGTCGGTTTGTTGTTGATCGACAGCCTGCATCGCGCAACCCTGTGCGGAGCAGTTTGGTTCCGGTGCATGCTTTCCGGGCGATGGCAAACAGCACTCGTGGCCCATGGCATGGCTCATGTGATGTGTGGCTGGGCTGCCCGCCATCACACACGGTTGCAGGGCGGCGCCGAGCCACGCCAACAGCAGCACACCCGCCAGGGTGCGTCCAAGGGTGACTTTCAGTTTGCGCAATGAGTGCAGCACTTTTTGGCCGGCTCCAGGTTCCCGATGAATCGCGTTTACTGACCAGATAGCGGCAGCTTGACCCCAAGTTATAGATGCCGTCAAGCGTAGGGCTCAATCCGTGTGCGGAAAGTTCCTTTCCAAGAACGTCATCGCACTGCCGTATCGGTCAAACCTTCGGCCTCCGACACCACGAACGTTTTGAAAGCCTCAGCAACCGGTGACAGTCGTTTGCCCTTGCGTTGCACCACGAACCAGTGGCGCAGAATCGGGAACTCGGCGATATCGAGAATCACCAGTCGCTTTAAGCGCAGTTCCAGTTCCAGTGTGTCGCGCGACAGCAAGCCCAAGCCCAGGCCGGCCTGCACGCTCTGCTTGATCGCTTCATTGCTGCCGACCTCCATGCCGGTCTGGATGCGGATGTGGCGCTCAGCGAAGAAGCGTTCCATGGCCATGCGCGTGCCTGAGCCCGGTTCACGTACCAGAAACACCTCGTCTTGCAGCCGTTCCAGCGGGATGCCGCGTTCGTGGGCGAGGCTGTGATTAGGCGGTGCTACGACCACCAAAGGATTGGTCTTGAAGCGCACCGCATCGAGTGCCAGCTCGTCCGGCGGCTGGCCCATGATGACCAGTTCAACGCTGTTATCCATGAGTTGTTTGAGCAGCGTCTCGCGGTTGGTGACATCGAGGCTGACGGTGACCTTGGGGTAGCGCTGTGTGAAAGTGCCGAGCAGATTGGGGATGAAGTAATTGGCGGTGGAGGCGACGGAAATTTTCAACCGGCCACCGGAGAGCCCCTTGAGTCGATTGACCATGCCCTCCAATTCGCTGAGCTGCTGGGTGATGCCGCGACTATACTCATACACATCCCGTCCGGCCTCGGTCAGTGCGATCTTCTTACCGAGGGGCTCGAACAGCGGCAGCCCCACGGACCCTTCCAATTGTTTGATCTGCATGGATACCGCCGGTTGAGTCAGGTGCAACTCCGCGGCCGCGCGGGTAAAGCTGAGGTGCCGGGCGACGGCTTCGAATACCTCAAGTTGACGTAAAGTGATGTGCATGGCGAGATCGATGACTATAAGGTTAAGCTTATTATAACCATCATTAATCCTGAATTCCATTTATGGATTGACGGGGGTATGGTATGCCCCATCGTGAAGGCGGCCGTCGTCCAGCCGCACACCGAGGGGTCGTCTGCAGGAGGCGGAGACCGGTACCCGGGGCGGACAGCCCCACGACTTAACGACTGAATTCATCTGAGGAGAGACTGCGATGTCAGGCAAAGTAAAGACGTACAAAGCGGGTGTTAAAGAGTACCGCGAAACCTATTGGATGCCGAATTACACCCCGAACGAAACCGATATTCTGGCGTGCTTCAAGATCACCCCGCAGGCCGGCGTGCCGCGTGAAGAGGCCGCCGCCGCCGTAGCCGCCGAGTCCTCGACCGGCACCTGGACCACGGTGTGGACCGACCTGCTGACCGATTTGGATTACTACAAGGGCCGCGCCTACCGCATCGAAGACGTGCCGGGCGACGACACCTGCTTCTTTGCCTTCGTGGCCTATCCGATGGACCTGTTCGAAGAAGGTTCCGTGGTCAACGTGTTCACCTCGCTGGTCGGCAACGTGTTCGGCTTCAAGGCCATCCGCGCCCTGCGTCTGGAAGACGTGCGCTTCCCGATCGCCTACGTCATGACCTGCGGCGGTCCGCCCCAGGGCATCCAGGTCGAACGCGACATTATGAACAAGTACGGCCGTCCGCTGCTCGGCTGCACCATCAAGCCCAAGCTCGGCCTGTCCGCCAAGAACTACGGCCGCGCCGTGTACGAATGCCTGCGCGGCGGTCTGGATTTCACCAAGGACGACGAGAACGTCAACAGCCAGCCATTCATGCGCTGGCGCACGCGTTTCGATT
>JBGPWJ010000207.1:0-4830 GCA_041492115.1 Gammaproteobacteria bacterium | reverse complement strand
TGAACGAAGCCATCCGCCGCATCGAGGCGCTGGAGTCGATCAGTGGCAAGGTGACACGGATACGGCTGGAGAGCTTGCAGTAAATATGTAGCCTGGGTTGAGCGCAGCGAAACCCGGGACTTTCTGCCGCACTTCCCGAGTTTCGCTGCGCTCAACCCAGGCTACAGAATCAGATTCTATTTTTTAGGTGATAACCACATGCCATTCCGTCCCCGCTACACCGGCCTGATTGAAAAATACCGCGACCGTCTACCGGTCCACGATGACACGCGCATCATCAGTCTCGGCGAAGGCAATACACCGCTGATCCGTTTGCACAACATTCCGAAGCTGCTCGGCAAGGCCGTGGATATCTACGTCAAGTATGAAGGTCTGAACCCGACCGGTTCGTTCAAGGACCGTGGTATGACCATGGCCGTGACCAAGGCGGTGGAGGAGGGCAGTCGCGCCATCATCTGCGCCTCGACCGGCAACACCTCGGCGGCGGCCGCCGCGTATGCCGCGCGTGCCGGCATCAGTTGTTTCGTGCTGATCCCGGACGGCAAAATCGCGCTCGGCAAACTCGCGCAAGCCATGATCCATGGCGCCGTGGTGATCCAGATCAAAGGCAACTTCGACGCGGGCATGCAGCTCGTCAAGGACGTCGCCGAGCACGCGCCGGTGACCATCGTCAACTCCATCAACCCTTATCGTCTGCAAGGCCAGAAGACTGCGGCGTTTGAAATTGTCGAGGAACTGGAATGCGCGCCGGACTATCACTGTCTGCCGGTCGGCAATGCCGGCAACATCACCGCGCACTGGATGGGTTACTGCGAATACGCCAGTCATGGCATCGTCAACAACCGCCCGAAGATGGTCGGCTATCAGGCCGCCGGCTCAGCACCGTTCCTGCGCGGCCACATGGTCGATAACCCCGACACCATCGCCACCGCGATCCGTATCGGTCACCCGCAGAGCTGGGACAAGGCCTGGCTGGTGCAGAAGGAATCCGGCGGCTGGTTTGATGAATGCAGTGATGAGCTCATTCTCGCCGCGCAGAAACTGCTCACAGAGAAAGAAGGCGTGTTCTGCGAACCGGCCTCCGCCACCTCACTGGCCGGCGCGATGCGCGACATCAAGTCTGGCAAGATTCCCGAAGGCAGCAAAGTAGTCTGCACGCTCACCGGTCACGGCCTCAAAGACCCCGACACCGCCATCAAGCAGAGCACGGCACCGATGCTCACCGTCGAGGCACGGCTGGATGCGGTGAAGAAGGCGATCCTGGACAACTTGTAGCGTGCTGTCGGGGGGTGCTGCCGCGCCCTGCGTTCTCTGCCCAATGACCCTGTCGTTTTGTGGACCCATTCACACGCTCAGCACGTGTGTTCCATATACTTGTCCCATGGTCGTGCAAAGCGCGTCCAACGGTTTGTCCTGTGCAGTTAGGAAGGGAGTTCTCATGGCGATGTTGAACAGCATCAGAAGCAAGATCCTGGTTTTCGCCATCCTGGCCACGCTTATCCCGTCGCTGGGCCTGGGCCTGTTGTCGTTTCGGCAAAACGAGGCGCTGATCGGCGACAATGTGGGCCGTGAGCTGCGCGCGCTGGCGAGCTATGCCAGTCGCGAGCTGGAACTGTGGATCAATGAACGAGTCCACGACGTGCGCGCGCTGTCCACATCCAATTCGGTCATTGACGGCCTGTCCGCCGTGGTCCGGCCACGGGCCGGCAGGACCGGCACCAACCCGCAGGCATTGGCCCACTATCTGCGCTCTGTGCAGGAAAAGCTCGACCCGCTGCTGGAACTTACCGTGGTGGATGCCGGCGGCCATGTGGTGGCCAGCAGCGCGGCAGCGCCTGCTACTGTCACGCTGCCGCAAAGCTGGCCGCAGAGCGTACTCACCGAAGGTGTTGTGATCGTACCGCCGCATTGGGATACCGGGCGCGCCACAGCGGCTCTCAGCGTCGCGGTTCCGGTGTTGTCGTTCGACAATGAACTGCTGGGCGCATTGGTCGCCGTGCTCGACCTGCGCACCGCGCAACCGCATCTGAAAAGCGCGACAAAATCGCCGCCGGGCGAAGTGCTACTGCTGGACGAGGGTGGCAGGACGCTGCTCAGCAGTCATCCCGAGGCGAGCGCGTTGCCGCCGCTAAACGCGGCGCTGCTGCAGCGCCTGCGGGCGCAGCCGGGCGAGCCGATGCTGTATCGAGGGCCGACGCAGCGCGAGGTCATCGGCCTGGCCGATATGTCAGCGGCGTTGCCGGTGACGGTGGTGGCGGAGCGTGACCGTGCGGAGGTTTACCGTGGCTGGGTGAAACTGCGCAATCTGTTTCTGATGCTGGTGAGTGGGCTGGCGCTGGCGGTGGCGCTGGTGGCCTATCGGCTGGGTCGTTCGATCGCGCTGCCGCTGCAGCGCCTGATCGGTGCCGCCGACCGCATCGCGGACGGCGATCTCGACGTGCGACTGACCATCAAGCAGAACGATGAACTCGGCCACCTTACCCAGGTGTTCAACCAGATGGTGGACAAGTTGCGCAGCAGTCACGCCGAGGTCGTGGCCGCCAGTCAGACCTTGCAGCAACAGAATCAGCTGCTGGAAACGCTGTCCATTACCGACAGTCTCACCGGCCTGTACAACCGCAGCAAACTCGATGCGATCCTGAACGATCAGATAGCGCGCTACAAACGCAACCAGCGGCCCTTCGCGGTACTGATGCTGGATATCGATCACTTCAAGACGCTCAACGACAGCCGCGGTCACATCGCGGGCGACGAGGTGCTGGCGGCCGTGGCCAGGATACTGGCCCAGTCGATCCGCAGCGTGGACTACGCGGCGCGCTACGGCGGTGATGAATTCGTCATCATCCTGATCGATACGCCGGCAGATTCAGCCTTGGAAACGGCGGAGCGGATTCGCTCACATGTAGCGAGCGCGCGCTACAGCGCTGGCGACCAGAGCGTCACGGTAACGGTGAGTGTCGGCATCGCACAGTGGCAGCCCGACGATATGGTGCCGACAGCAGTGTTCGCGCGCGCCGATCAGGCACTCTATGAGGCCAAGCGCGCCGGCCGCAACCGGGTGCACTGCGCGGCCTAAAGCGTGCCACTAAGGCTCGTCCGGCCGCGCCTCCACCAATCTGTTCAAGACCCAGCCCGTGTGTCCATCTTCGGTTTTTATGCGCAGCCAGTCACCCCGGTAGGCCAGCGCCATGAGTGCGGAATCTTTTTTCAGGACGCTGAGTATCGGCGCGTTGCCGCGCGGCAGTTGCCGCAGGTTGCTATCGATCCGGGTGCGCAGCGGAAGGGGGGCCTGGAAAGTTACCGTCACGCGGTGCGTGCTTGACGCCTTGCCGGTACGATGACCCTTCACCATGTCGATAATCTCCCTGGACTGCGTGGCGCGATCCACGGCCATGGCGAAATCGCCTTTCGCATAGGCGGTGTTGGCGGCATCAAGGAGACGCTGTGCCTGCGTTTGCAGGGCTTGTTGAGGCGCTGTGGTCTTGGATGACTTCAATGTCTCCATGGCCACTTCCACTTCCGCGAGAGTCGACGCGGCATCGGGTTGAGTGGCCAAGCGGCTCAGCTTGACCTGGGCGCGGGTGGCTTGGCGGGTAGTTGCCTGCAGCTCCCTGGCCTGTTCCTGCTGATGCGCCTGCTGGCTGAGGATCAACGCTTCCTTCTCGGCAAGCAACTGCTTCAGACGCTCGATCTCGCTTTGCTGCGCCATGCAAGATTGGGGCGCCGTGGTAGGAATCGGAGTTGGGTTCAAGAGGGCGCAGCCCGCCATGCTCAGTCCAAGCAACAGCACGACCGTCCAGCGCGGAGCGCGGCCCGCCCGGTCCAGGCGCAAGCCGCAAGACCTGTCTGATTGTGTCCGCACTCCTTTCACCGCGTCGCCCTTTGATCGCATTGGTTGCTTTGATGCACTGTCACACAGTATCGCCCAGATCAGATCACTTGTGTGATGCGTGTCGATATTTCCGGTGCGTGACCCGGATTCGGTTTGGTAATTTAGGGGGGATAAAAGCCGCGCAGGACAGACCCCACCCGCTCAGCTTCGCAGGTGTGAGCTGTTTGACGCATGCGGTGCCCCTGCGGGGTGTGCAACGGAACGTCGGTTCTAACCACGCGCCATCAGCGTGTGCGATTCACGCCGCGGCGGCAATCTCCTGCAACAGGGCGCTACGCCGCGCGATCACAACATCACCCAATTCGGCGTAATCGGCACCCACAGCCTCAAACATCGTCGCCACATTCAGGCCCATCTCATGGAAGCGCCGGGTCATGCGTTCGATGCGGCCCTCCAGGCTGACGATGAAAGCTTCGCGTTCTTCCGCTGACAACTTGAGCAGTTCTTCTTTCAAGCGTCCGACGCCGAAGGCGACGTGATCCAACTCATCGGCCAGAGGCGTGCGCAACGAGGCGCGCGTGCCGGGGTCGGCGATTGGCACGATCTGTTCAACGGCTTCGCTGCCCAGAGCCTCGACGCACACATACATGTCGGCCAGGAACTCCATCCAGGGCAGGTTTCTGAAGTGCGCGCGGATCGCGGCTTCCTGTGCGGGTGTGAATACCGGCGTGGTTGATGTGCCGAATTTCGTCATCCATTCCTGCTGAATCATGACGTGTCGGCTCTCGTCGCCGACCTGTTTTGCCAAGCCGAGTTTGGCGCGCAGGTCCGGCGCCGTGGCGATGCGTTCGGCGCAGATTTCCATGATCAGACGGTCGATCTGGGTATACATCACCAGAAGACGACCCATGGCGATGCGGTATTCAGATGTGGCATGACTGATTTCAATAGACATGACGGCTCCCTCCTGCTGGTTGGTCAATCACTCACATAAACGC
>JBGPWJ010000153.1:0-6572 GCA_041492115.1 Gammaproteobacteria bacterium | reverse complement strand
CATGACACGCTCGGGCGCGAGCTGCAGGCGCAGCAGTCGCAGCGATTCATCAATGGCGGGCAGGGTCGGGTGGATGTTCTGCTGGGCCATGCCATGCAAGGCATCGATGGCGCTGGATACTGATTTGTCGGTACTGTCGAAGTACTGTTTCAACCAGTTTGCCGCGCTGTCCAGACCGGCCTTGAAGCTGCCGGCATCGTCGCGCAGCAGCGCCACGCGCACCGCCTCCAGTTGCAGGCGCAGATTCTGGCGCAGGAAATATTCCTGCTCCGGCGCCAGCATCGGCTGCACCGACTGCGCGTCGCGGCGCACCACCACCAATCGCTGCAACGCCTGCCAGGCGGCGGCCAGCGCGACGCGCCAGTCGCGGGTCGCCGGCGTTGCGGCGTTCGATGGCGTCGAGGTGCTGCTGGTTTTCGGCGGGGCATTGGCCAGCGGCAGCTGATCGACGCGCTGCGCGTAACTGATCAGCTCCAGCACCATGCCTTCGCGATCCAGCGACGGGACACTGCGCAGCGCGCTGAGTTCGCCGGCCAGTTGCCGGCGTACCGCCAGCAGCGCCGGATCGGCGAGTTCACGCAACCGCTCGTCGGCGGCGGCCAGCGCGACGATCGCACTGGCCACGTCACGCTCCAGCTGCAAACGCTGGTTGGCGATTTGCATGAGGTATTGCGCTTCGCGCAGGGTCCACTCGCGCGAACTCTTGGTATGGGTGTTGTCCTGACGTGCCGTCAGCGCATCGAGTGCATCCTGATGGGCCTTCTGCTGCGCGTGCAGCGCGGCCAGATCGCTGTTCAGCTGGGCGCCACGTTCGCGCTGCTGCGTTTGCAGTTGTTCGACTTCGCGCTGCACCAGTCGCACTGCCTGTGCGGCATCGCTGTCCTGCCGCCACAGATAGAATACGCCGACGCCCGCCGTCAGCGCCGCGAGCAGGGCCAGCACCGCGAACAGCAACGTCGGCCTTGCCGGGCGCGCGGGCGCGGCCTCGGACGGTACGGTATCGACCTGCGTCTCTTGATTCATTCCGACTCACCTGCAGTTGTGGCACGATGCCACGCAATCAGCGCCGCCATCAGGGCCGCGTCACCGGCGGCCTCGGCCAGCCGCGGGCTGGTAAATCCCAGCGCCAAGGCCTGTTGTACCATACGGCCGCTGACCACGACCAGTGGCGTGGCCAGCAGTCGCGCGCGCGCCGATTCACCCAGCATCGCGACCAGATTATGCAGGGCTTCGCCGCTGGTCACTGTCACGATATTAACCGCGCCCTGCGCCCAGGCTGCCAGTATATCGCGTGCGTCACTGTCCGGGCGGGTGCGTTGATAAACCTCGGCGTAATTCACTGCGGCGCCGCGCGCGCGCAATGTCTTACCGAGCAGTTCGCGACCGCCCGCGCCGCGGATGATCAGGATGCGCTGGCCGGACAATTCTTGCAGTTGCGGCAAGGCGAGCAGCGCCTCGCTGTCATGCGGCGGCGGCGCCACCAGCTGCGCCGGCAGGCCTTGCCGGGCTAGCGCCCGTGCCGTGCCCGTACCCAGCGCCGCGCAACGCAACCCGGCCGGCCAGTCCGCGGCCGGTCGCAATGCTACCGCCTGCTGCACCGCATTGGCGCTGACAAAGAGGACCAGATCATAATGCTCGAGCGCGGCGAGTGCGACACGCGCTGCGGCAGTGTCGGGGGCCGCGCTTATCGCCAGCGTTGGAAAGCGCAAGGCGCGGCCGCCGGCCGCCTCAATCAGCGCGCACAACTCATCGGCCTGATGTGCGGGCCGCGTCACCAGCACGCCGACACCGGCGAGCGGCGGCTGCAATCTATGGGTTTCTGGCTGCTCGCTCATTATCATGCGATTCAATGAAAGGGCGTTATAGCGGAGTTTTACTCTCCACCGTTTTGTCTGGTAGGGTGCGCTTGCGCACGCGTTGTTATCAGCATTGATCTTTTCCGCGTGTGCAAGCGCACCCTACGTGCTGTCACCCCTGCAACTCCTGCAAGATAGCACCGGCACCGCGCGCCAGCAGGTCCTCGGCCAGCACCGTGCCGAGTTCCTCGGCGTCTTCGGGTTTGCCGCTGATCACGCCGCGCACGAAGCGCTGGCCGTCGAGACTGCCGACCAAGCCGCGCAGCACGATCACGCCGTGACCCAACTCGGCGAAGCCGGCGATCGGCACTTGGCAGCCGCCGTGCAGGCGTATGTTGAGGGCGCGTTCAGCGCGCACGCAGATGTGGGTGGACGTGTGATCGAGCGCGCTGATCAGATCAAGAACGCGGCTGTCGCCGTCGCGGCATTCGATGCCGATGGCGCCTTGACCGATGGCCGGCAGGCTTTCGTCCGGTTCCAGCAGGCGCGTGATGCGCGCGCCCATGCCCAGGCGGATCAGGCCGGCGGCGGCCAGCATGATCGCGGCATAATCGCCGCCGTCGAGTTTGGCGAGCCTGGAGTTGACGTTGCCGCGCAGCGTGACGATATCCAGATCGGGACGGCGCGCACGCAACTGACACTGGCGGCGCAGACTGGCCGTGCCCAGGCGCGCGCCCGGCGGCAGATCATCGATGCTCGCATACTTATTGGAGACGAAGGCATCGCGCGGATCTTCGCGCTGCAAAATCACCGGCAGGTGCAGCCCCGGCGGCAACTCCACCGGCACGTCCTTCATGGAGTGCACGGCGATATCGGCCGCGCCGCTCAGCAGGCCCTGTTCCAGTTCCTTGACGAACAGTCCCTTGCCACCAACCTGCGACAAGGGACTGTCGAGCAGCTTGTCGCCGCTGGTGCTCATGCGCACCAGCTCGATCTGCAGTTGCGGATGCAGCTGCTGCAAGCGACTGGAGACATGCTCGGCCTGCCAGATGGCGAGCGGGCTCTTACGGGTGGCGATACGCAGGATATTGTCAGTCATTGGCGGGCGGCGGCGGCGGTGAGTGCTAATGCTATGTCACGCGGCGGTGCAGCGCAAACCGGATATCAGGCTTTGAACATTCATTTATCTGTCAGCAATCACGTTAAGCCCAATAATCATCAGCGGCCCCACAACACATCATCCCCCGCCCACCAGCCGCTGACGCAGTTCCGCCGCATGCCGGCGGCTTACTTCGAGGCGTTCCGTGACACCGTGCAGGCGCACGTGGACATGACCGTCGTTGTCACGCTCCAGTCCGATGATGTGCGCGGCGGCCACCAGGGCGTTGCGATGGATGCGGGTGAATGCCGTTGAGAATTCCGTCTCCAGCGTCTTGAGAGATTCTTCGATCAGCACACTGCCGCCGCTGTGCCGTACGGTGACGTATTTCTGATCGGCGAGGAAATACACGATCTCGCCCACCGGCACCAGTTGCAGCGTGCCGCGCACACGGGCACAGATGTGGCTGCGCGCCTGCGCCGCATCGACGCTGCTCAGCGCGGCGCTTTGCGCGCGGTTGAGTTTGCGCACGTGCGTGAGCGCCTGCGCCAGGCGTTCCTTACGGATCGGTTTCAGCAGGTAGTCGAGGGCGTGGGCGGCGAAGGCCTCGAGGGCATGATCGCCGTAGGCGGTGGTGAAAATCACAGCCGGCGGATTTTCCAGCGTGGCGAGATGGCGTGCCGCCTCAAGCCCATCCATGCCGGGCATGCGGATATCCAACAGCAGCACATCCGGCTGGGTTTTGTCGCTGAGCAGCAGGGCTTCGCGGCCATTGGCGGCTTCGCCGACGATGTCGTACCCGTCGATCTCTTCGACCAAGCGTCGCAGACGGGTGCGCGCCAGCGCCTCATCGTCGGCGATTAGGATCTTCACCGTTCCGGCTCCGTAGTGGGAAAACGCAGGTGCACCTGATACTGGCCAGCGTCCTGCGCAACTTCCAGACTGGCGTGTCCGGCATAGGCATAGGCCAGGCGCTCACGGATATTGTCCAGCGCCATGCGATTGCCATTGCGACGCACGGCACGTCCTGCCGTCGGCAGCGGATTGCTGACGCTCAGGTTGATCATGTCGCCCTCGCAACGCCCCTGGATGCGGATGCAACCGCCCTCCGGTAGCGGCTCGATGCCGTGATAGATGGCGTTCTCCACCAGCGGCTGCAACAGCAAGGACGGCACCTGCGCCTGTAGCGGCAGGTCTTGCAGATCCCATTCCACACGCAAGCGCGCGTCCAGGCGCAGCTGTTCGATACGCAAGTAGCGCTGCACCAAATCAATCTCCTGCGCCAGACTGACCGGGCGCTGCACATCGACCAGCGTGGCGCGGAACAGATCGGCCAGGTCCTCCACGGCTTCCTCGGCCTGATCCGGCTTGTCGCGGATCAAAGCCGCGATGGTGTTCATACTGTTGAAAAGGAAATGCGGCCGGATGCGCGCCTGCAAGGCCTGCAGCCGCGCCGTTGCTTCGCGTTGCACATTGCGCTGCCATTGATGCTGGACATAGAAATAGCGCAGCAGCACCGCGCCGACGATGGCGCACAGCGCCAGGTTGCGCAACAGGAACAGCACGTGATCGTCCGCAGCGCCGACGCTGAAATCAGTGTAATGCAGCAGGCGGTAGCCGGCCTCACTAACCACAATGCCCACCACCAGCAGCAGCAGATAACTGCCGGTCGCCGCGGCCGCCGCGCCCAGTCGACGCAGCCGTGGCCTTGCCAGGCACAGCACCGCGGCGCTGGACAGGGCCACCCATTGCACGAACATCGACACCAGACTGAGTTCACTCCAGAAGTCGCCGCGCACGCCGGGCGCCAGCACCAGCACGAAGGCGAACAACTCGGCGATCATCACCACCAAGAACACCACGCCCACGGCGCAGAAATCCGGCAGGAAGAAATCATCGCGGGCGGGCTTGGGGCTGATATCCATTGGCATAAGTCTCGAGTTTCACAGCCGCGGACGCAAGCGTTGTTGCATGCCCCGGCGCAAACCGTCATTTCAGCGTGGCCCGCCCGCGGGATCAGGAGGTATACTCCCGTGCCATGCACAACGACTCACATGACAAACCCTGGGGCGGCCGCTTCACCGAGGCGACCGATGCCTTTGTCGAGGCCTTCACCGCCTCGGTGCACTTCGACAAGCGGCTCTACAAGCACGACATCGCCGGCTCGATCGCCCATGCGCGCATGCTGGCCAAGGTCGGCGTGCTGAGTGAGACCGACCGCGACGCCATCATCCAGGGCCTGCAGGACATCCAACGCGACATTGAGCGCGGCGACTTCGCCTGGTCTACGTCCCTCGAAGATGTGCACATGAACATCGAGGCGCGGCTCACCGAGCGCATCGGCGAGGCCGGCAAGCGCCTGCACACGGCGCGCTCGCGCAACGACCAGGTGGCGACCGACATCCGCCTGTATCTGCGCGACGCCATCGACGCCATCCGCACCGAGCTCAAACGCCTGCAGCAGGGCCTGATCGAGCTTGCCGAGCGCGAGGCCGATACCCTCATGCCGGGCTTCACACACTTGCAGACCGCGCAGCCGGTGACCTTCGGTCACCACATGCTGGCTTGGTTCGAGATGCTGGAGCGTGACCGGGCGCGGCTCGCCGACTGCCGCAAGCGGGTCAACACACTGCCGCTCGGCGCCGCCGCACTGGCCGGCACCAGCTATCCGATCGACCGCCATTACACGGCCGAACTGCTGGGCTTCGATGCGCCCGCGGAAAACTCGCTGGATGCGGTCAGCGATCGCGACTTCGCGGTGGAATTTTCCGCCGCCGCCGCGCTGATCATGATGCATCTGTCGCGCTTTTCCGAAGAGCTGGTGCTGTGGTCCTCGGCACAGTTCGGCTTCATCGATCTGCCGGACCGCTTCTGCACCGGCTCCTCGATCATGCCGCAGAAAAAAAATCCCGACGTGCCGGAACTGGTGCGCGGCAAGAGCGGCCGCGTCATCGGCCACTTGGTGGGCTTGTTGACGCTCATGAAAGGTCAGCCACTGGCCTACAACAAGGACAATCAGGAAGACAAGGAACCGCTGTTCGACACCATCGATACCGTGCAGGGTTCGCTGCGCGCCTTCGCCGACATGATACCGGCCTTGCAGGTCAGACGTGCGGCACTACGCGAGGCCGCCGGTCGCGGCTTCTCCACCGCCACGGATCTGGCTGATTACCTGGTCCGCAAGGGCTTGGCGTTCCGCGATGCCCACGAGATCGTCGGCCGCGCCGTGCGTTATGGCGTGGACACCCATTGCGATCTCGCCGTCATGTCGCTGGAGGAACTGCGCGTCTTCAGCACGGCGATCGAGGCGGATGTATTCGCCGTGCTGACGCTGGAAGGGTCAGTGGCATCGCGCAATCACTTCGGCGGCACGGCGCCTGAACAGGTCCGAGCGGCGGCGGCACGGGCGCGGACGCGGTTGGCGCAACCCTGAATAATGCAGGGCGCGTCTCGCGCGCCTGTCTTTCCAGCTACTGTATAATGGCGTCCGGGCGCAACATACTGCGCCCAGACAAGTCCACCCCTATTGCCCTCAGCCCGCCGCCAGCCGTATCGGGTTGACCTCGTGCAGGATCGAGTTGAGCGGCCGGCCGACGTAGTAACCTTGCGCATAAGACACGCCCAGGCCGCGTATCTTCTCCAGCACCTCGGCGGATTCGACAAACTCCGCAGTGGTG
>JBGPWJ010000266.1:0-3524 GCA_041492115.1 Gammaproteobacteria bacterium | reverse complement strand
CTTTGTTACGCAGTTGGTAAGTAATCCTCCGTACAACAACGCGGGTGATCAGGCAACTATAGGCGGTAATGCCGCCGCGCTTGGCGGTAACCCTGCCGCCAGTTCGACCTTGGGTGTCAATCTGGCGCAACTGATATTGGCACCCAGTGTTTCGACAAAGATAGGCGACAGCAATTCTGTCGGTGCATCGCTGTTGATCGGTTATCAGCGCTTCCGTGCCTACGGGCTTGGCCTGTTTGAAGGCCTTTCCAGTAGTCCAAATAACGTTACCAATAAGGGTGACGATGATGCATGGGGTAGCGGTATTCGGCTCGGCTGGACTGGTAAGCTGAATGACTCTCTGACGCTCGGTGCCAGTGCGTCGAGCAAAATCTATATGCAGAAGTTTAATCAGTATAAAGGACTATTTGCTGATCAAGGCGCATTCGATATTCCCGCTAATTATGCTGTTGGTCTGTCGCTGAAACCGTCGTCCAATGTGACGGTGGGCTTTGATGTGCAGCGCATTCTTTATGGCGGTGTAGCTGCGATCGCCAATAGCGGTCCGACAGCGGATCAATTCTTTCAGGATTTGGCAGCCGCTTTGACTTTTGGATCGTCGGCTCCGTCACCGGCTACTGGCCATGCTCTCGGCACGAGCGCTGGGTATGGCTTCGGTTGGCAGAACCAAACGGTGTACAAGCTGGGCGTTGCGTATCAGTACAGTGATCAATGGACATTCCGAGGCGGCGTGAACTACGGAAAGAGCCCGATTCCAGCGGACCAGAACTTCTTCAATATCATTGCTCCGGGTGTTGTTGAGACCCACGCAACGCTTGGGTTTACCTTTAGCCCGACCAAGAGCAACGAGTTTTCTGTTATGGTCCTGCATGCGTTCCGTAAAGATCAGTCAAATCGTTACACCGCTACAAACGGCGCGTTCTATGACGCAAACATCGGCATGTCGCAAAACGAGATTGGTGCTGGCTATTCATGGAAGTTCTAAGCTGCAAGCGCATAGGCCCTTGCAATTCATAACTTGACTCGGTATCAAAAGGGCCATGGCGACATGGCCCTTTTTTCTGTGAATCGGGGCGGGTTTGGTGGATACTGCCGAACCGCACAGGTTTCAAAATAACGTATGGAGGATACGACGTGAACTTGATTAGAACACTGAAAACAGGGATCGCTGCCGGATTTGTGGCTCTCACGATGAGCATTGGCTGCGCACAAGCCGATGATCTGATGAAGCCGTTTACCCTGGCTTTCACCAGCACGGGTGACATGAAGGAAAAGATCGCGGTCGTGAAGGGCGCTTTGCAGGCCAAGGGTTTTGAGGTGGTTGGCGAGTACGAGCCCTATGACAATGCGCATATCATCATCGTCACCAGCGATGAGCTGAAAAAGGAAGCCAAGAATAACGAAATGGGTGGCTTCGCGGCGGGGCAGCGCGTGGCCGTGACCAAGGTCGGCGACCAGATTCAAGTCACCTATGCCAACCCGATGTATGTCAGCAATGCCTACCGCATGAAGACCGACCTGTCCAACGTCGCCGCCAAGATCCAATCGGCCATCGGCAAGGTCGAGGACTTCGGTGCCAAGGGCTTGTCGCTGTCCAAGCTGCGTAAATACCACTACACCTTCGGCATGGAGTATTTCAACAACGTCTATAAGCTGGCGGAATACGACAGCTATCAGGAGGCGGTGAAGGCCGTTGAGAAGCATCTGGCCTCCAACAAACATGGCATCGGCAAGGTCTATCGCATCGACATCCCCGGCAAGGAAGAGACTGTGTTCGGTGTCTCCATGAAGGGCGTGACACCGGAAGACAAATACTATGACGATAAATTCCAGATGAGTGTCGTCGACTTTGCCCCGGTACGCTCCACGGCTTACCTGCCTTATGAAGTGATGGTCGAAGGTAACAAGGTGGTCGCCATGCATATGCGCTTCCGCATGGCCGTCCACTTCCCGGATTTGAAGATGATGGGTGCGGCAAGCTTCATGACCCTGATGCCCAGCCCGGGCGCGATCGAAACAGTCCTGAGCAACACGGTGAATGGCAAATAACCGCCATCCCGGTTCCTGCTCTGAAACCCCGCTTCGGCGGGGTTTTTTTTATTTCACTATCAGGTCGCCGTCGGACATGCCGCTAAAGTCGGGGCAGGGTGGATGAGCCCGGCAGGGCAGGCGCCACGGGTTGGCACCCATATTGCTGCTTCCAGCCTGAGAGTCGGGAAGCCGACACTCTGCCCGTGAGAACCGGGCTGAAAATTGGAGAGTGGCGTGTTGGCGGGAGACCCCGTCACAAGGCCTGTTGCAGTGGCAGCGGGATTGTCAACGCGCTGTAGAGCTTGATCTGTTATCGATACGAGGTAGGCAATGAAACCGAGCATTTTACGCACCCTGTTGTTTTCTTTCCTGGGGTTTGGCCTGTTCATGGGAATGTGCATGAGCCAGTTCGTACGCCTCCTGACCACGGCCTTTCCGGATTCCCAATTTTTGCAGGTCGCGGCGTATCTGATCGCCGGTTTGGTGACCGGTAGTGTGAACTACTGGCTGGTGAACAAAATTCTGCTGCAGAAACTCCGCCGCATCTCCGAGGTAGCCAATGCGGTCAGTAACGGTGACATCAGCAAGCATTGCGACATGGAAAGTCATGACCTGATCGGTGACATCGTCAAGAGCTTCAACGAAATGGCGCAGAACCTGCGTGGCATGATCGGCGAGATCACCGGTTCCACGGCGCAGCTTGCCGCCGCCGCGGAAGAACTGACCGCCATCACCGAGAACACCAGTCACGGCATCCGTCAGCAGCAGGCCGAGATCGATCAGGTCGCGACGGCCGTCAACGAAATGGTGGCGACGGTGCAGGAAGTCGCGCGCAATGCCGAGCAGGCCGCGCACGCCGCGCAGAACGCCGACCAGAGCGCCAAGAGTGGCGCACTGGTGGCGACCGAGGCCATGGGCGGCATCGACGTCCTGGTCAACGAAGTGGAGAAGTCCGCTGCCGTAATTCACGAGCTGGAAGCGGAGAGCGAAAATATCGGCATGGTGCTCGACGTCATCAAAGGCATTGCCGAACAGACCAACCTGCTGGCACTGAACGCGGCCATCGAAGCGGCACGGGCCGGTGAGCAGGGCCGCGGGTTCGCCGTGGTCGCCGACGAGGTGCGCACGCTGGCCTCGCGCACCCAAAAATCCACTCAGGAAATTCATACCATGATCGAGCGCCTGCAATCCGGCGCCAGCAATGCGGTGAAGGTCATGGAGAAGGCGCGCGCCCAGGGCAAGAAGGGCGTGGACCAGGTCGAGAAGGCCGCCGAATCGCTGGCCGAGATCGCCGGCGCGGTAGCCACCATCAATGACATGAACACCCAGATCGCCAGCGCCGCCGAGGAACAGAGCGCCGTGGCCGAGGAGATCAACCGCAACGTCGTCAATATCAGCCAGGCCGCGGTGCAGAGCGCAAACGGTTCAGCACAAACGGCGTCGTCCAGCGAGGACCTGGCGCGGTTGGCTGCGCAGTTGCAGAGTCTGGTGGG
>JBGPWJ010000100.1:0-9041 GCA_041492115.1 Gammaproteobacteria bacterium | reverse complement strand
TCAGCGATCGTGCGCAACTCGAACAGGGTCTTGACCGGTTGCATCCCACACTAGCCTTGAGTGGTATGACAGCGGCCGTCGCGCTGTTGCAGGAGGCGCTGGCGCAGGACTGGCGTATCATGATCGTCGCCGATTTCGATGCTGACGGCGCCACCAGTTGCGCGCTGGCGGTGCGCGCGTTACGCGCGCTGGGCGCGCGGGATGTGCGTTACCTCGTGCCGAACCGTTTCGAATACGGCTACGGGCTCACGCCTGAGATTGTCGCGGTCGCGGCGCAGCAGGCGCCGGCCCTGATCATCACCGTCGACAACGGTGTGTCCAGCATCGAAGGTGTGGCCGCTGCGCAGCAGCACGGCATACGCGTGCTGGTTACCGATCATCATCTGGCTGGCGCGACGCTGCCGGCGGCCGATGCCATCGTCAATCCGAATCTGCCGGGCGATGCCTTCCCCAGTAAAAATCTCGCCGGTGTCGGCGTGATCTTCTACGTGATGCTGGCACTGCGTGCGCGGCTGCGTGAAATAGGCTGGTTTACCGCACGTGGGATAACCGAGCCGAATTTTGCGGTGCTGCTCGATCTGGTTGCGCTGGGCACGGTCGCCGACGTCGTACCGCTGGATCACAACAACCGCATCCTGGTGGAACAGGGACTGCGGCGCATCCGCGCCGGGCAGTGCTGTCCGGGTATTCTGGCCTTGCTCGAGGCTGGCGGTCGCACGCCTGAACGGCTTGCGGCCTCGGATCTTGGTTTTGCGGTGGCGCCGCGTCTCAATGCCGCGGGTCGATTGGAAGATATGGCGCAGGGCATCGAGTGCTTGCTCAGCGATGCACTTGGCACGGCGCGACAGATGGCGCAGCGTCTTGATGAACTGAACCGAGAGCGCCGCGGCATCGAGGCCGACATGCAGGAACAGGCGCTGGCGGCGATTGCGCAATTGCGTTTGTCCGACGACTGCATGGATGCAGGAGGTAGGGCAACGCAAGGAGCAGTTGCCGAGGACAGTACGTTGCCGACCGGCCTGTGTCTGTACGATGACAACTGGCACCAGGGTGTGATCGGGATTCTGGCCGGGCGCATCAAGGACCGCCTGCACCGGCCGGTGATCGCCTTTGCGCCGGCCGGCGACGGTGAACTCAAAGGTTCGGCGCGTTCCGTGCCGGGGTTTCATATCCGCGACGCGCTCGATGCCGTGGCGACGCGGCATCCCGGTCTGATCAGCAAATTCGGCGGTCATGCCATGGCCGCGGGCTTGAGTCTGAAGCGGGAGAATTTTGCAAATTTCAGCGCCGCCTTTGCTGCCGAGGTGAGTCGGCATCTCAATGACGATGATCTGCACGCCGTGATCCACAGCGACGGCGAACTCGCGGCGGAAGAATTGAGCCTGGAAAATGCCGAACTGCTGCGTGCGTCCGGACCGTGGGGGCAGGGCTTTCCTGAGCCGGTGTTTCATGGCGAGTTCGAGGTGCTGAGCCGACGCGTGGTCGGCGAACGGCATTTGAAATTCACCGTGCGCCGCGACAACGTGTCCCGCCCGCTGGATGCGATTGCCTTCAACGCGGTGGAATCAGGAGTACCGGAGGATTGTCAGCGGCTGCTGCTGGCTTACCGGCTTGACGTCAACGAGTACCGTGGACTGCGCACAGTGCAGTTGGTTGTGGAGCATCTGGAACCGGTTGCGTGAATTGATGTCACTGCGACGCGCATAAAAAAAGGCGCCCCCGCAGGGGCGCCTTTGTTACTACCCGCTGTTACTTACTTCGCGGGGGTTGCGGCACCGGCGTCTCCGCTGGCGGCCGGGGCGGCGTGCTTCTTGGCATGACGGTGATGCTTCTTGGCCTTCTTTACAGCCTTCGCAGGAGCGGCGGCCGGGGCTGCCGTGTCGGTTGCGGGAGCGGCGGGAGCAGCGGCAGGCGCTTCGGCGGCTGGCGCGGCGGCCGGGGCTGCGGCTTCACCGGCGGCCAAGCTCAGGGAAGAAACGCCGAGCAGACCGGCGAAGGCAAAGGCGGACATTGTCAACAGGGATTTCTTCATTGCAGTACTCCTAAGGTGGGTTGAAGGTCGGTGATCGGCTCACGTGTGCTACGTTTCGCTCGATCTCGCACTGTGATAGAGCAACCCCTGTGCCAACTTCCATGCTTGAAGATAAATCACAGCTCGTCAATGAGTTGTAGTATTTGTGCGCGCCACTCCCCGCAACTGAGCACTGTGCTAAGCTACATTAATTGTAGCTTGCCACGCTGCACGAGGCTTCATGACGTATCGTTTCCCCCGCTTTGATCGACTCCAGAACAAGGTACTGCTGGCCATTCTTGCCATTGTAGTGGTGCCGATGCTGTTTGCCGCCGTACTGGTGTCGACCTGGGTGTCCTCGAACTTTGAGAACACGCTGGAGCGCTGGCTGGGCGAAGCGGCGCGGGCCAATCAGAACTGGTTGTCCGCCTACCAGAATGACGCGCTGATGCTGGGCGAGGTATTGGCCGACAATGAATCCTACCTCAAAGACCTGTCACGAAGTCGTTGGGGTAACCTGCCGCCCGATGTGCAACGCATTGCCAAGGAGCTGGGTATCAATCTGATCCAGGTCTACTCGGCCGACCGTCAGCTGCTCTTCAGTTCGCTGCCGGTGACCATGAATACCTTGTGGGAGTCGGATCAGACGCAAGCGGTGTTGAAGGTTTCGCTGAACAATGCCTCGTTGCTGGCGGCGGTCGGCATCACACCGCTGCCGCACAGCACGACGCCACACTATTACCTGGTGTTCGGCAGCCTGCTCAATGATGATTTCATCAGCGACCTGTCACAGCTGAGCGGCATGAAGACGCGCTTGTATTACCGCGAAGGCAAAAATTACTTCGACCTGTTTTCCCATCCCGAAACGCCGGTCGCCATCGATCTGCCCGATACCGTATTGAAACGTATGGAGCAGGATAAGAAACCGTATTACAGTCCCGCCGCGAACGAAGGGAAATACCGTGGCTTCTTCACGCCGCTGCTCGATTCCAGCGGACATGTCGAAGCGGTGATGTTCAGCGGTTTGGAACGCCGCTGGACCGACGATCTTCTGACCAGTCGCACCTTCACCACGCTGGCGATATCGCTGCTGGGTATCGCTATCGGCGTGCTGATTGGTCTGTTGCTGAGCCGCATGGTGCTGCGGCCGATAAAACAGCTGCATCAGGGCGTGCGCCAGCTCGCCAGTCAGGATTTCAACGCCACGGTCGCGATCCGCTCGAAGGACGAGCTGGGCGATCTGGCGCAGGCCTTCAATGCCATGGCGGTGCGCCTGCGCGAGGCGCGTGATGAGGAGCAGCAGTCGTTCCGCAAGGACAAGCTCAGTTCGCTGGGTGAATTATCAGCCGCGCTGGCGCACGAGATCCGCAACCCGATCGGCGTGATCAGCACTGCCGCCGCACTGCTGCAGAAACCGGATGCCGACCAGACCGATCTGATCCGCATGATTCGCGAAGAGAGCGCGCGGGTGAACGGCCTGGTGCAGGACTTCCTGCAGCTGTCGCGGCATCGGCAGCCGGACTTCAAGATCATCGATCCGGCCCAGCCCCTGTTGCAGGCCCTGGACATGACGCTGGCTGGGCGTAGCGATATGCAGGTGCAGCGGCGCATGCAGCACGGCACGGCGCGCATCAAGGCCGATCCCGGATTGCTGCTGCAGGCCTGGAGCAATATCCTTGTCAACGCGCAACAGGCCATGGGCGAGGGCAAGGCGCAGATGTATTTGGTGTCCGAGCGGGTCAATGGCCAAGTGTTGCTGTCGGTGGAAGATTCCGGCCCGGGCATTCCGCCACAGGTGCTGCCGCGATTGTTTGAACCGTTCTACACCACCAAGAATCAGGGCACGGGGCTGGGCCTGTCCATCGCCCACACCCTGGTCGAGGCCAATGGCGGGCGCCTGGAGGTGCTGGAGCCGCAACACCACGGCGCGCGTTTCGGTATGCGTTTTGACATTCAGGACTAAGCAAGCATGCAACGAACAATTCTGATCGTCGACGACGAACACAATATGCAGACGGTCATGCGCATGATCCTCGAGCAGGCCGGTCATGCAGTGTTATGCGCCGACAGCGGCGAGGCCGCGCTGCCGAAGATCCAGAATCCCAATCTCGATGTAGTGCTCACCGACTTGAAGATGCCCGGCATGGGTGGCGGTGAGTTCCTTGCGCATTGCCGCAAGGAACGCCCGGATGTGCCCATGATCGTGATCACCGCGCACGGCACCATCCGCTCGGCGGTGGAGAGCATCAATGCCGGTGCAGCCGATTACCTGACCAAGCCCTTCGAGCCGGAGGCGCTGGAAATCGCCGTGCACAACGCGCTTAAGCTACGCGATATCCTGCGCGAAAATCAGCGTCTGCGCGCCACGGTCAAGCAGTCGCTGGGCGGCAAGCGGCTTATCGGCAGCAGTCCGGCGGCACAACAGCTCATGGATGAGATCAAGCGCGTCGCTCCCTACAAAACCAACGTCCTGATCATCGGCGAGAGCGGTACCGGCAAGGAGTTGGTGGCGCGCACGCTGCATGAACAGGGCGCGCGTACCAAGGCGCCGTGGGTGGCGATAAACTGTTCCGCCATTCCGCACGATCTGCTGGAGAGCGAGTTGTTCGGTTATGTGAAGGGCGCATTCACCGGCGCCGCGCACAATCGCGCCGGCCGACTTGAACAGGCTCAGGGCGGCACGCTGTTCCTGGACGAGATCGGCGATATGGATCTGGCCCTGCAGGGCAAGCTGCTGCGTGTGTTGCAGGAGCGCGAATATTCGCCGGTGGGCAGCGATCAGGTGCGGCGCGTCGATGTGCGCATCATCGCCGCGACCAATCGCGACCTGAAGAAGCGGGTGCAGGACGGCAGTTTCCGCGAGGATCTCTATTACCGGCTCGACGTCTATACGATACAAGTGCCGCCGCTGCGCGATCGCAAAGAAGACATCGTGCTATTGGCGCGGGTGTTTCTGCACGACTTTCTCGCCGAGATGGACAAACCGGTGCGCGATTTCTCGGCCGCGGCACTGGCGGCCATGACGGCCTATCCGTGGCCGGGCAATGTGCGCGAGTTGCGCAACGCCGTGGAACGCGCGCTGCTAACCTGCAAGGGCGAATGGATCGAGGCAACGGATCTGCCCAACACCGTGCTGGCGGAAGCGGACAGTGCCAAGAGCAGCGCCGCGTTACCGGCGGGTCTGGGTGAGCAGGATCTCGACAGTTGGCTGGGGGAGGTCGAGCGCGGCGTGATCCTGCAGGCGCTGGCGCAGAGTAACGGCGTGCAGGCGCAGGCGGCCCGCACTCTCGGCATCACAGAACGCAGCCTCTGGCACCGCATCAAGAAGCTCAAGATTCAGATCAATCGCGTGGTCGGCTGAGGCCCGCGTGGTGTATCATGCCGCATCTTTTCAACCCGGTTCACCACGGCGATGCTGGAACTCAATCCGCTCTACAACCAGATCAATGACCTTCAAGAGCGCAGTGCCGCGCTGAGGGGGTATCTTTGACTTCGATACCAAACACGAACGCCTGATTGAAGTACGCCGGGAACTTGAAGACCCGGCCATCTGGAACAAGCCCGAGCGCGCCCAGGAACTGGGCCGCGAGCGCGCCGCACTCGAACAGATCGTCGAGACCCTGACGCGCATGGTCGATGAACTGCACGAGGCGCGCGATCTGCTGGATATGGCGGCAGAAGAGCAGGACGCCGCGACGGTAGCCGCCGTCGAGGCCGACTTGGTGGGCATGGAGAAGCGCATCGCCGACCTGGAATTTCAGCGCATGTTTTCCGGCGAGATGGACATCAACAATGCCTTCCTCGATATTCAATCCGGCTCCGGCGGCACCGAGGCGCAGGACTGGGCCAATATGCTGCTGCGCATGTATCTGCGCTGGGGCGAACGGCGCGGTTTCAAGACCGAGCTGATCGAAGTGTCGCCCGCTGAAGTAGCGGGCATCAAGAGCGCGACCATCAGTTTCGCCGGTCCGTACGCGTACGGCTGGCTGCGTACCGAAACCGGCGTGCACCGCCTGGTGCGCAAATCGCCGTTCGATTCCGGTAATCGCCGCCACACTTCGTTCGCCGCGGTGTTCGTGTCGCCGGAAGTCAACGACGACATCGACATCGATATAAACCCGGCCGATCTGAAAGTCGACACCTATCGCGCCAGCGGTGCCGGCGGCCAGCACGTCAACCGCACCGAATCGGCGATTCGTATCACGCACGTGCCCAGCGGCATCGTGTGTGCCTGTCAGAGCGACCGCTCGCAGCACAAGAACCGCGCAACGGCCATGAAACAGCTCAAGTCCAAGCTCTATGAAATGGAACTGCAGAAGCGCAACGTGGTGGCGCAGGCGGTCGAGGACAGCAAATCCGACATTGGCTGGGGCAGTCAGATCCGCAGCTACGTGCTCGACCAGTCGCGCATAAAAGACCTGCGCACCGGCGTCGAGACCGGTAACCCGGCAGCGGTGCTGGATGGCGATCTGGACAGGTTCATTGAGGCGAGCTTGAAGAGCGGGCTATGAGGACTTATTTCAACAACTATCACAGGTCTGCACCATGCATGAAGACGAAAACAAGCTGATCGCCGAGCGTCGCGCCAAGCTCGCCGCACTGCGGGCGCGCGGCAATGCCCATCCCAACGATTTTCGACGCGATGCCTTGGCGGCAGATCTGCATGCCAAATATGGTGACTGCGAAAACGAAGTGCTGGAAGGAAATCCAGTTCATGTGAACGTCGCCGGCCGCATGATGGCCAAGCGCATCATGGGCAAGGCCAGCTTCACTTCCATTCAGGACATGTCCGGACGCATACAGCTGTTCCTGCAGCGCGATGCTTTGCCTGAAGGTGTCTACGAGGAATTCAAGGGCTGGGACATCGGCGACATCGTTGGTGCCAGCGGTGTGCTGTTCAAGACCAAGACCGGCGAATTGTCGGTACGCGTCGAAGCGCTGCGATTGCTGACCAAGTCGCTGCGGCCGCTGCCTGAAAAGTTCCACGGTTTGGCCGATCACGAGACGCGCTACCGGCAGCGCTATCTCGATCTGATCATGAATGAGGAAACGCGTCGGCTGTTCATCCTGCGCACGCGCATCATCAACTACCTGCGTGGTTTCCTCGATCAGCGCGGTTTCCTGGAAGTGGAAACACCGATGATGCAGGCCATTCCCGGCGGCGCGATCGCGCGGCCGTTCATCACGCATCACAACGCCCTGGACATGCAGCTTTTTCTGCGTATCGCGCCGGAGTTGTATCTCAAGCGCCTGGTGGTCGGCGGCTTCGAGAAGGTCTATGAGGTTAACCGCAATTTCCGCAACGAAGGCCTGTCGACGCGCCATAATCCGGAATTCACCATGGTCGAGTTCTATCAGGCCTATGCCGATTATCACGACCTTATGGACCTGACCGAGGCCTTGCTGCGAGGTTTGGCCGTGGACGTGCTCGGCAGGACCCTGATCGAGTATCAGGGCGAGCAATACGATTTCGCCAAGCCGTTCGCGCGCATGTCGGTCAAGGAGTCGATCCTGCATTACAACGCCGACATCAGCTCCGCCGAGCTCGAAGACATGGCCGCGCTGCACGCCCACGCTACGCGCCTGGGCGTGCATCTCAAGGACAGTTACGGCGCCGGCAAATTACTGATCGAGATTTTCGAGAAGACGGTCGAGCACCGCCTCAAGGATCCGACCTTCATCACCGCCTATCCGACTGAGGTGTCACCGCTGGCGCGACGCAACGACGACGATCCGTCGGTGGCCGACCGTTTTGAATTCTTCGTCGGCGGCCGCGAACTGGCCAATGGCTTCTCCGAGTTGAACGACGCCGAGGACCAGGCTGAACGTTTCCGTGCCCAGGTGCGCGACAAGGACGCCGGTGATGCGGAGGCCATGCACTATGACGCCGATTACATCCGTGCCCTGGAGCACGGCCTGCCGCCCACAGCGGGAGAGGGTATCGGCATTGACAGGTTGGTGATGTTGCTCACCGATGCACCTTCAATCCGGGATGTACTGCTGTTTCCGCATATGCGGCCGTCCGATTAACTGCCGATTCATCGATAAGTTCGACCGCTGCCAGGAGGCATAAAACCCCGTTTGCGGCGCTTCTTGTGCGCGCGGCGGCCAAAAAAACCCCGCTCCATCGCTGGAGCGGGTTCTTTATTGGCGTGTGTCTGGCGCTTAGTTGCGCGACTCGACCACGATTTCCACCCGGCGGTTCTGCTGGCGGCCATCGGCAGTGTCATTGCTGGCCACCGGCTTGGTTTCGCCCATACCGCTCGTCGAGGTAATCAGGCTGGCGTCGATGCCGGCTTTAACCATGTAGTTACGCACACTCTTGGCGCGACGGTCGGAGAGCTTCTGATTGTAGGCATCAGTGCCGACGCTGTCGGTATGACCTGTGATGGTTATGCTGTCGACCGCCTGGTGCGATTTGATTTTGGCGACGAGTTCATCCAACTTCTCTTTGCCCAGGGGGCGCAGGTTGGACTTGTCGAAATCGAACAGCGTGGTTGCATTCAGGGCAATCGCCTCGGTCTTCGCTTCAGGCAACGGGGCTGGTGCCGGAGCGGTGGCGGGGGCTTCAGCAACCTTGGGTCCTTCGCACTTGACGCCTGCCGGGGGTGGGAATCCGGTCTTCACGCATTCGCCATAACCATCAGTCACCACGTGACCCCTGGCGTCGCCGACGAAACCTTCCGGCGCCTGCGGGCCAACATGTGCGAATGCCGCCAGAGTCATGCTCTGGGCGACGATGAACAGACTGCAAATCATGATGTGTTTAAGCGCATTGTTCATATGTTCTCTCCTGATTTGAAATAGGCTAAATATGAAAAGCTTTTTTGTGGCGGAAAACCCTTTAAATATACTCGATAGTATAGCAAATACTAGTACGTATTCATACGTTCTTTAATGACACGGGACGATTGATTCGGCGGACGCTGTGTACCCGCTTGCCGGCTTACTGGATATCTCAGTGAAGCTGCAGCCTCTGTGGCCGCATGCGCATTTGGAGAAAATCAGACTGAGACGGTTGGGGCTTGTG
>JBGPWJ010000297.1:0-2670 GCA_041492115.1 Gammaproteobacteria bacterium | reverse complement strand
ACCGGATTGACCACTGCGATAGCGAGCGCCTTGTTGGCGTGCGCCCAATCGGTCAGTGCATCGACCTCCTCCAGCACACCGAAGAAATTCGGCTGTGGAATCACCAGTGCTGTGATGTCCTGGCCCGCGTACTGCGCCAGCGAGTCCGGATCGATATTGCCGTCTTGCATCGAGAACGGCAGTTCGACCAGCTCGATGCCCTGATTGGAGACGATGCTGCGCACCACCTTGCGGTAGATCGGGTGCACGGTGCGCGGCATGAGTATGCGCTTGGACTGCGACTTGCGGTTGGCGCGCACCGCCATCAGCACCGCCTCGGCCAGCGCCGAGGCACCGTCGTACAGCGAGGCATTGGACACATCCATGGCGGTGAGCCGCGTCATCATGGTCTGGTATTCGTAGAGCAGTTGCAGCGTGCCCTGGCTGGCCTCGGCCTGGTACGGCGTGTAGGCCGAATAGAACTCGCCGCGCGTGGTGATCTCCCAGACCGCCGCCGGAATGTGATGATCGTAGGCGCCAGCGCCGATGAAGCACAGCGGCCGACCGTCGCGCTCGGCGCGCTCCTGCATCAGCCGCCCGACCTCCATTTCACTCAGGCCTTCGGGCACGCGCGTCAGCCCGGCGGCGCGCAGCTCAGCGGGGATTTCATCGAACAGCGCCTCGATACTACCAACGCCGATGGCGTCGAGCATGGCGCTGATGTCTGCTTCTGTGTGTGGAATAAATGGCATGGTGGTGTATATCCGGGATTTACAACTCAACGCGAAGAAGAAGAGAGCGCAGAGAAGTCATCATCAATTAACATTCAGGACACCTGACAGAAAAAATCCAGCGAGACCCTTTGACTCCCTCTCCCTGAGGGAGAGGGTTGGGGTGAGGGGGGATAATAAACGGTTTCGATGCCATTGATACCCTCACCCTGTCCCTCTCCCGGAGGGAGAGGGGACTCTATCTGTTAGGCGCTACAAGGAACTCATGAGTTCAATGCGCTTCCGAATCCAGAAACGCCTGATACGCTGCCGCATCCATGAGCCCGTTGAGTTCGGCGCTATTGGCCGGTTTCAGACGCGCGATCCAACCTGCGGCGTAGGGCTCGTTGTTGACCAGCTCCGGGCTGGTCGACAGTGCTTCATTCGCTTCGACAACTTCGCCGCTGATCGGGCTGTAGACATCGGAGGCCGCCTTCACGGACTCGACCACGGCGCAGGCCTCGCCCGCTTTGAGTGTGCGGCCGACGTCGGGGACTTCGACGAATACCATATCGCCGAGCAGATCCTGGGCGTGGTGGGTGATGCCGAGGGTGACGGTGCCGTCTTTCTCCGCGCGCATCCACTCGTGTGATTTGGCGTATTTCAGATCGCTAGGTACGTTGCTCATTTCATTCTCACAGGTTGTTATCAGTTCAAACACGACTTGCCGTTGCGTACGAACGGCGCTTTCACCACGCGCGCGGACATCAACTTGCCGCGCATATCCACCTGACAGCCGGCACCGGTGGCCGCCGGCACACGCGCCAGCGCGATGGCCACGCCCAGCGTCGGTGAGAAACTGCCGCTGGTGATCTCGCCCTCGCCCACGCCGTCCACGACGATCTTCTGGTGATTGCGCAGCACACCCTTGCCGTCCAGCACCAGGCCCACCAGTTTCTGCGGCACACCACTATCACGCTGCGCTTCGAGCGCCGGCCGGCCGATGAAGCCGCGCTCGGCGGGTTCCCAGGCCACGGTCCAGGTCAGGCCGGATACCAGCGGCGTGGTGTCCTCGGTCATATCCGCGCCGTACAGATTCATGCCCGCTTCGAGACGCAAGGTGTCGCGCGCGCCGAGACCGCAAGGTTTCACGCCGGCCTGCGCCAGCGCATTCCAGAATCCGGTGGCGCGCGCTTCAGGCAGGATCACTTCATAACCGTCTTCACCAGTATAGCCGGTGCGGGCGACGAACAACTCACCGCCGTCGGCCGCATAGAACGGCGCCAGCGCCGCCGCTTTGGCGCGCAGGTCCGCGTCCAGCAGCGCATGGACATGCGCGCGTGCCTGCGGACCCTGCACCGCGATCATGGCCAGTTCGGGGCGTTCCGTCACCGTCACTTTGAAGGCCTGCGCCTGGGCGGTAATCCATGCCATATCCTTGTCGCGGGTGGCGGCGTTGACCACCAGGCGGAACCAGTCCTCGCGCAGGAAATACACAATCAGGTCGTCGATCACGCCGCCGCGCTCGTTGAGCATGCAGCTGTACAAGGCCTTGCCGGACACTTGCAGGCGATCGACGTTGTTGGCGAGCAGGTAGCGCAGGAAGGCGCGCGTGTTGGCGCCCGCAAGATCGACCACCGTCATGTGCGAGACATCGAACATGCCCGCCGTGCGGCGCACGTGATGATGCTCCTCGATCTGCGAACCGTAATGCAGCGGCATGTCCCAACCGCCGAAGTCGACGATCTTGGCGCCGTGTGCGAGGTGCGCGTCGTAAAGTGGTGTGCGTTTAGCCATAGGACCCCATTCAAAGCAAAAAAAAGGCGGCGGCCCGCCTTTCGGCAAGCCGCCGCCCCTCTGTCCGCAAACCTGAGAGATTAGGAGCCTGTGGCATGCACAGAGTCCGGCCCCTTCGGTGGATCAATCGTGTTGATCGCTCTCCAGAGTCAACCTCCCCCGCGGTCCTTTTGCCTGAGCGATT
>JBGPWJ010000119.1:0-7863 GCA_041492115.1 Gammaproteobacteria bacterium | reverse complement strand
GCCTTGTAGCGTTCCTTGCGCTCCGGCGGCAGGTCCACGCCGGACAGGTGGAAGTCGCGCAGGGCGTTGTCGATGATCTTTCTCTGCGCGGTATCCAGGCGCGGGTATTCGGCGCCGTCGGCGATGGCCTTGATGGCCTGGAACAGCGCCTCGTTCTGCCCCATCTCGGTGGCGTAGTCGCTGAGTTTGGGCAGGCAAGCGTTGTAGGCTAGGCGCAATTCGGCGCTGTTGACCACCGCATTCATATGACTGACTGGCGACCAGACCCGCGACAGGCGCTCTTCGATATCTTCCAGCGGCTGCATGAGATTGGCCCAGGTGTACGGTCCGCCGCCTGCCAGCAGCGTGGCGATGGCGGCGCGATTGTCGGCCAGCAGCGTATCGATCGCGGCCTCGACGTGCTCGGGGCGGATGGCGGAAAACGGCGGCAGGCCGGTCATTGCGAGCAGAGGATTGAACATGTGTATGCGCTGATCCGAGGTGAATTAAACTGTCCGCATCTTACACGACGGCACAGCGTTTATCCGCTATCATCCCGGCAACGCGCCACACGGCGCGCCGCGATCTGCGAGCCACCCCATGACCATTCGGGTTTTCGAGAATCTTCAACCGCGCATCGCCGGCACGGCCTATGTCGATCCCACCGCGCTGGTGATCGGCGACGTCAGCATCGGCGCCGACGCCTCGCTCTGGCCCATGGTCGTAGCACGCGGCGACATCCAGTCCATCACCATTGGCGCCCGCACCAATATCCAGGATGGCGCTATCCTGCACGTCACACACGACGGCCCGCTCTCGCCCGGTGGTCATGCGTTAAGCATCGGCGACGATGTGACCGTCGGCCACCGCGTGATCCTGCACGGTTGCGCGATCGGCGATCACTGCCTGATCGGCATGGGCGCGGTGCTCATGGACGGCGCGCGTCTCGAGCCGCGCGTGATCCTCGGCGCCGGCAGCCTGGTGACCCCCGGCAAGGTGTTGGATGGCGGCTATTTATGGCTGGGCAGCCCGGCCCGCCGGGTGCGGCCGTTGCGCGCGGAGGAGCTGGCCTATCTCGATTATTCCAGCGCCCATTATGTCGATCTGAAGAACCGCCACAGCGGGGCGGCGGACCGCACTGCCCGGACCTAAGTACAGCTTGATTTAGCACCGGACGCGTGATTTACTGGAACTCATTCAGGCATGGAATGCCAATACTTTAAATAAATGAGGTACCGTGATGGAAATCCATATCGGAAATCTCCCACCGGAAGCCACTGTTTCCGATCTGAACAACCTGTTTGGCTTGCCCGCCAATCCTTCCCAGTGCCGTGTCTTTAAAAAGCAAACCCGTGACGGACGCATGTGTCATTATGGCTTGGCCATCATACGGCCCGATTCCGCGGGCCAGCGGCTCATCGAGCGCTATCGCAATGCCTCGTTGAGTGGCAAACGTCTGGAAGTCCGCGAGTTCCAGCCGCGGCGCATCGGCAATGAACGGCGCGCGCTGAACTGGCGCATCAAACCCTGGAATGGAACCGAGCGGCGCAAAGTGGAACGACGTGCTGCTTAGCAAGCTCAGGATATAAGCTACTCCGCACCATCGTCCGACGTTTTTTCAGAATACCCCTCAGTCGCTGTTCAGGTCATCCTCACAACGTGGTCAACGTGACGCAGGGTGCGCTTGCGCAGTCAGGCACACTCAGCGGTTCAATCCGGCTGACGCAACTGCTTGATCACCGGCGCCGTCGCCGGGCGCACGCCACGCCACAGATAAAACGCTTCAGCCGCCTGTTCCACCAGCATACCCAAGCCATCGTAGGCCTGCGCGGCGCCGTGATGCTGCGCCCAGCGCACGAAGTCCGTGGGCTTGTCGCCGTACATCATGTCGTAGGCGCAACCGCGCGGTGCGATGACGCCGGCGGGCAACGGTGCTACCGCGCCGTGCAGACCGGCCGCCGTGGCATTGATGATCACATCGAATGATTCACCGGCGAGCGCGTCGAAACTGCTGGCCCGCAATGCGCCGAGATCGGCAAAGGTCTGAACCAGATCCTGAGCCTTGGCGAGCGTGCGGTTGGCGATCACGAGTTGCTGCGGCCGCTCGACCAGCAGCGGCTCGAGCACGCCGCGCGCCGCACCGCCGGCACCCAGCAGCAGCACGCGCCGACCGGTCAGAGCCACGCCGAGATTGCTACACAGGTCACGCACCAGGCCGACCCCGTCGGTGGTATCGCCATAACGACTGCCATCGTCACGCAGCAACAGGGTGTTGACGGCCCCGGCGCGTTGCGCGCGCGGACTGCGTTCATCGGCGAGCGACCAGGCCTCTTGCTTGAACGGCACGGTGACATTGGCGCCGCGCCCGCCCTGGGCTTGGAAATCGGCTACGGCGCGCGCGAAACTGTTCAACGGCACCAGCAGGGCGTCATACACAATGTCCTGCCCGGTCTGTGCGGCAAACAGGCGGTGGATGCGCGGCGACTTGCTGTGCGCGATCGGGTTGCCGAACACCGCGTAGCGGTCAGGCCGGGAAGCGGAATGCATTACAGACATGGATGGACGTCCAGGAGCGAAGCGCGCATGGTAACCGAGCGCGGTGCAGGCTTAAACGCTGACCACACCGGGACACGGATCGGCGTTGCGCCAACTCATCACAGATTACGCAGATCACTGTTGACAAGCGGCCTCAATGGGAATATTTTCCCACTTGTATGTGCCCCAACCCAAGCCGCTTTCCCCGCATGACATTGCGGCTGCCTGTTGCCGTCACGGCATGGCATGGCATGGCGCAGCCACTCAAACACATGATAACAGCTATCGCCACACCTCCACCTCCTGACGCCAAGACCGGATACCCTCGGGCGCACCGCCAGATTTATGCACGGTAAACTGCATCAGGCACTGAACGCGGCGGTGCTGCGTATCCTGCGACCGCTGGTGCGCATTCTGTTGCAGCATGGCATCCCGTTCGGCGTGTTCGCCGATATCGCCAAGCGTGTCTACGTGGAAGTGGCTGACTCGGATTTCCCCATTCCCGGCCGCAAACAGACCAAGTCGCGTGTCTCGGTGCTGACCGGTCTGTCGCGCAAGGAAGTGCTGCGCGTCAAGCGCCTGCCCTCGCTGGACGACGCCAATGCCGCCGCGCGCTACCACCGCGCCGCGCGCACCATCAGCGGCTGGCTGCGCGACAAAGCCTTCACCGACCGCAAAGGCCAGCCCGCCGTTCTGCCGCTCGACAGCGGCAAATCCAGTTTCACGGAACTGGTCAAACGCTACAGCGGCGACATCCCGGTGCGCGCCGTGCTCGACGAGATGGAACGCGTCGGCGCGGTCGAGAGACTTGCCAACGGCGGCGTCCGTCTGGTGCAACGCGCCTATGTGCCGAGCGGCAGCGAAGCAGCCAAGATCAACATTCTCGGCAGTGATGTCGCCGACCTGATTCAGACCATCGAACACAATCTCGTCGCCACAGCCGAGCAGGCCTTTTTCCAACGCAAGGTCAGCTACGATCACCTGCCCGCCGCGGTCCTGCCGGAATTTCAACGCCTGGCCGGACAACACGCCCAGTCCTTGCTGGAAGAACTCAACGACTGGCTGGCGACACGGGACCGCGAGGGCAGCCCATTTCAGCCCGGCGAACAACGCAAACGTGCCGGCTTGGAGATACATTACTTTGAAGATGATACACCGCTGGAGAAATAGCATGAGACTTCGAGCATTCCTAATCGGCACCCTGACGGCGCTGGCCGTGACCTCTTGCGGCGGCGGTGGCGGCAACATGGCTGGCGGCATCGGCGGTACGGGGGTGAGTTACGGACCTGTTACGGGCTTTGGCAGCGTCATTGTCAATGGCGTGGAATACCAGACCGGTTCGGCCGATTTCAGCGTCGAGGGTTCACCCGTTGGCACCGGAGCGACCGGCCAGAACCAGCTCGCGGTTGGTATGGTGGTCAGCGTCACTCACGATGACAACGGCAACGCCAAGAGTGTCAGCTACAAGGACGACGCCGAGGGACCGATTTCGAACCTGAACGCCGCCGGCAATAGCTTCGATGTGCTCGGCGTCAGCGTGACGGTCGATACCCTGACTGTGTACGACGGCATCAGCACCGACGTCAACAGCGATGGTATCTTTGACATCAACGATCTTGCCGATAACGACATCGTCGAAGTCAGTGGCCAGATCACCGCGGATAACACCGTGCTGGCCACGCGGGTTGAGCTGAAACCCATTGCCAGTTGCGCGGACGGGATCGAGGTCAAGGGCACGGTCAGCAATGTGAACACCATCGCCGACACCTTCGATATCGGCACGCTCACCGTGAATGCCAACGGTAATATGCCAGCCGGCCTCGCCAATGGCGATTATGTCGAGGTCCAGAGCGCCACTTGTCCCTCGGGCAGCACACTGACTGCCACGTCCATCGAAGCGAAAACCGAAGGCCCGGATACGAGCAATCTTGATAGTGCAGATGGCGATATGGAGATCAAAGGCACGATTGCCGATTTCGTCGCCAGCCCATGCACCTTCACCGTCAACGGCCAGAGCGTCAGCGCCAGCGATGGCATGTGCACCGGCCTGGCGGACGGAAATCTGGTCGAGGTCAAGGGTAGTCTCCTCAGCGGCGTGCTAATCGCCAGCGAGATCAGCAATGAGGATGTCAACGAGAGCGGCGTCACGGAATTGAAGGGCATTGTCACTGCCGTGTCACCGACCGCCGGAAGCGCCTTCGAAGGTTCGATCACGTTGGGCGCGAGCGGGACGTTCACGACAGACGTGAACACCCGCTTTGAAAGCGACACGCCGCCTTTCAACCTCAATACGATTACGATCACGCCGGCCACTTGCGTCGAGATCAAAACCAACAGCAGCAATGTTGTTCTCAGCATCGAGAAGAAAACCAGCGACTGTCCGTAATCGCAGCCTTTCAGTCGGGCAAACGCCAATGCGTTTGCCCGCCTTTTTTATGGCCTCAGCACCGTAGCAAGCGTAGATTGGGGTGAATGAAATGAACCCCGGCATTCCCGCCACACCACGACTTCTGCTGTTGGGGTTCGCTGCGCTCACCCCAACCTACATTAACGCACATCCACCAGCATCGGCATGATCAACAGTGGGATACCCTTCAAATGTAGACGCCGTTGAATGGCGTGCGCAGTGTAGTTGTGCAGGAAGCGCGTCACCCAGTTCTCGTGACGGAATACCAGGATGCCGGCGAAGAACACGCTGCCGGGGAAACGCTGCAGAACATCATCGGTGAGTTGCAGGGACACCTCGGCCGGGTCGGTGCCGAAGGCTGAATAGGCGGTGGCGGCGATGCCGTGGGTCTGGCAGAACTCCACGTACTTGTGCAGCTGTTCGTCGACATTGTGCTTGAGTTGTTCGATTTCATCGTCGCCCTTGATGCGGCTGGTGTCGACCTCGCCGACGCTGACGAACACGAAGTTGCTGAAACGCCCCGGGAACAGGCGCTGCGCGTTCAGCAGCGTGTGAATACCGATGCCGCGATAACTGGAGACAAAGAACACGGCCGCCGGCTCGCCTTCCTGGAGTTGCGAAGCCTCAATTAACGTAGGCGCCGGCAGGTTGGTGAGGATCTCGTCGAGTTGTGAGAGCTGTGCGCGCACTTTCTGATAATGGCGCTGCACCGACCAGCACACGACGATCAGGGAACTGGTCACCAGCACCGTGACCCAGCCGCCTTCATCGAACTTCTCGATCAGCGTCACCACCAAAATGCCGGCCGTGACCATCAGACCCCACACGGACAGGCCCATGCGCAGTTGCCAACCCGGCTCGGATTTCCGGTTGCGCCACCAATAGACGCACAGGCCGGCCAGGGTCAGCGAGAACGTCAGGAATACGTTGATGCTGTACAGCACCACCAGCAGATCCACCCGGCCGCGCGTGCCCAGCGTGACCGCCAGTGCGGCCGCACCCATCAGCAGAATGCCGTTCTTGGTGACCAGACGATCGGAGAGTTGCGCGAAGCGATGCGGCACCCAGTAATCCACGGCCATATTGGCCAGTACCGCGGGGCCGCCCAGAAAACCGGTGTTCGCCGCGACGAACAGCAGCGCCGCCTCCAGCACCATCGTCACCGCGCTGAAACCATGGCCGATGTCCCAACCGCCCCACTGCCAATTGCTTAGAATCGAGTTGAACACCACCGCATTGAGCGTCTGCCCTTCGACCGGCTGCACACCCCACAATAAATAGAGCAGGATGATGCCGCCGGCCGTGAATGACAACGAGGTCGCCATGTAGAACATGGTCCACTTGCCGGTGCGCACGCGCGGCTCCTTGAGCATGTTCACGCTGTTCGACACCGCCTCGATACCGGTATA
Source organism: Gammaproteobacteria bacterium (assembly GCA_041492115.1). Lineage (GTDB taxonomy): Bacteria > Pseudomonadota > Gammaproteobacteria > JBBQDK01 > JBBQDK01 > JBBQDK01. Next base: position 1,533 of record JBGPWJ010000119.1, on the reverse strand, counting down.
GGTACCGCCGCCCATGGCGTAGGCGCGCAGGAACAGTGCCATTGTGAACACCACGCCCATACTGTTCGACAGATTATAGGTGTGTTGCACGCTCGTCACGGCGACATCAACGAGCCGTTCGTAATGCAGCCCGATGCCGTAAATAATCAGGAAGGTGTGTGTTAATACAAAACCGAGGAACAAGGGCAGCAGAAACGTAATCGACTCCTTGACGCCGCGCAGATTCAGCACCAGCAGGAACATCACGGCCAGGATTTTCACCTCGATCTTGACCGCGTTCCATTCGGGCGGCAGAAAACTGAACAAGGCATCAACGCCGGCCGCGATGGAGATGGCGATGGTGAGCACGTAATCGACCACCAGCGCAGCGCCCGAGACCAATCCGGCGCGCCGCCCGAGCAGACGCGTGGCGACCTTGTAACCGCCACCACCACTGGGAAACAGTTCGATCACTTGGTTGTAGGCCAGCGAAATAACGAACACGGTGACGGCAGTGGCAATGGCCATGAACAGCGCCATCGGCGTATGCTCGCCCAAGGCCCTGAAGGCTTCCTCGGGACCGTAACAGGAGGACGACAAACCGTCCGCGCCCAACCCCACCCAGGCCAGGAATGCAACCAGGGTAAGATGGCGGCGCGTCTCCGGCGACATCGGATCGCGCGCCGGACCGATCAGCAGACGACGCACACGCTCCCACGCACCGCCCGCCGCAATGACGGGCGTGTCGTTGGGGGTCGAATTGGCTTGCGGATCGGGGGTCACATACTTTGCTTAGTCGGGAAGTGTGGAAATTTTAGTCACGGGATGCTCGCTTGCCGATGGCAGTTCACTGCTGACCACGATCATCCGGATTATTTTTGCTTTAACCAACCGGCCGCGCGCTTGGCGAAATAGGTCAGGATCGCGTCGGCACCCGCGCGTTTGATGGACAACAGCGCTTCCATCGCGCAGGCGCGTTCGTCCAGCCAGCCCTGCTGCGCGGCGGCCATGAGCATGGCGTATTCGCCGCTGACCTGATAAACGAAGGTCGGCGCGCCGAAACGTTCTTTGACGCGCTGCACGATGTCGAGATACGGCAGGCCCGGCTTGACCATGATCATGTCGGCGCCTTCGGCGAGATCGAGCGCCACTTCACGCAAGGCCTCGTCGCTGTTGGCCGGGTCCATCTGATAACTGTATTTGTCGCCGGCGCCGAGATTGGCCGCGGAACCTACGGCGTCGCGGAACGGACCGTAGAAACTGGACGCGTACTTGGCGGTGTAGGCGAGAATGCGCGTATGAATATGGCCGGCGTCTTCCAGGGCGTCGCGAATCGCGCCGATGCGCCCGTCCATCATATCGGAAGGCGCCACCACGTCGGCGCCGGCCTCGGCATGCGACAGCGCCTGCTTGATCAACACGGCGACCGTCTCGTCGTTGAGCACATAGCCGCTGGCGTCGATGAGGCCGTCCTGACCGTGGGTGGTGAAAGGATCGAGCGCGACATCCGTGATCACGCCGAGCTGCGGGAATTCTTTTTTCAGCAGCCGCACG
>JBGPWJ010000214.1:0-4682 GCA_041492115.1 Gammaproteobacteria bacterium | reverse complement strand
CTGCTGGCCGTGCCGGTGCTCGCGGGTTCGGCCGCTTACGCCGTGGCGGAAGCCTTCGGCTGGAAGATCGGGCTGGGACGCCAACTCCTGAAGGCGCGAGGCTTCTACATTATTCTGACAGTCGCGACGTTGTTGGGTGTGGGGCTCAATTTCACACCGATCGATCCCATCAAAGCACTGTTCTGGAGCGCGGTTATCAACGGCATCATCGCCGTGCCCATCATGGTGGTGATCATGCTCATGTCTGCGCGACCCGACGTCATGGGCCGATTTATCGTCAAGCGCCAACTAAAAATCTTCGGCTGGCTGGCGACAGCCGTGATGGCGATTGCGGTGCTCACTATGGTGGCAACGTGGTGAATGTGAATGCACCCACCGCGCTGTATTCATTGCATAATCAGTCGACATTTGGGCCCAACCAGGCAATATCACGCGATTTGTACGGTGTCGCACAGAGGCTATACTTATCGTGGTACCCTGTACCGGCAGCATGTTCTTAAGACAAGTCTTTGTCGTTCAATTGGCCAAGAATGAACCTCTTAAGGTTTTTATGTCCGGCTCACCGAGTCCCAATCAAAATCATCTTCTCGCCGCCATGCCAACGGCGGAATTCGAGCGCCTGGCCTCCCATCTGGAACTGGTCGCAATGCCGCTCGGTGAAGTACTCTGCGAATCCGGTGGCCAGTTACAACACGTCTATTTCCCAACTAACTCCATCGTGTCTCTGCACTACGTCATGGAAAATGGCGCATCGGCCGAAATCGCCGGCGTGGGCAATGAAGGCATGCTCGGTATATCGTTGATCATGGGCGGTGAAACCACGCCCAGTCGGGCAATTGTACAGACGGCTGGCTACGGCTACCGACTGAAGGCGGCTTTGATGTTGCAGGAATTCAATCGCGCCGGGCCGGTGCTGCGTTTGTTGCTGCGTTACACCCAGGCGCTGCTTACCCAGATGTCCCTGACCGCAGCATGCAATCGGCACCATTCGGTGGAACAGCAACTGTGTCGCTGGCTGCTGTTGACGCTCGATCGATTGCCGTCGAATGAGCTGACCATGACACAGGAATTGATTGCCAGTATGCTGGGGGTGCGCCGCGAAGGCGTCACCGAGGCCGCCGGCAACCTGCAGCAGGCTGGAATTATCCGTTACCGCCGTGGTCACATCACGGTGATTGATCGGTCAGGGCTGAATAGCCACGTCTGTGAGTGCTACGACGTGGTCAAAAAAGAATTTGATCGTTTGCTCTGCGATGTACGCAACCTTCATGACGTTTCCGCTGTTGCCTGATTATATATACGCCTTGTGTGTGCCAGCGTACAGAGTTCCGCTGGCCATGCAGGATACACTCACAAGGTGAGCGGTATCTCTACCAGACACCGCTCTCTTCTCACGACCGCGGTGCGTGTTCCGCCTCCAGACCATTTCACGCTTAACGCGAAGGTTGTGTCATGACCGAAAAGAATCTCGATTCCGCCGCTCTCAACCACGATGCCGGCATGACAGACGGTATCACAGATATCCGTCGCCAGGAGGCGGTGCTAAAGACGGGCGCCTTGCAGAGCGCAATTCTGAACAGCCGCAACTTTTCGATTATTGCCACTGACGAGAAAGGCATTATTCAATTATTCAATGTCGGCGCGGAGCGCATGCTCGGCTATCTGGCCGCCGAGGTCGTCAACAAGATCAACCCTAGCGACATCCATGATCCGCAGGAAGTGATGGCGCGCGCCGAAGCGCTAAGCCTTGAGTTGGCAACCCCCATTACTCCGGGCTTCGAGGCCTTGGCCTTTAAAGCGTCGCGGGGGATCGATGACACCTATGATTTGACCTACATCTGCAAGGACGGCAGCCGCTTTCCGGCGATTGTCTCGATCACAGCCTTGCGCGATGATTACGATGAAATCATCGGTTATCTGTTGATCGGTGCCGATAACTCCGTGCGCAAGCAGGTGGAAGATGAGCTGAACAACGCCAAGGCGGCGGCGGAAAAAGCCAATCTCGCGAAATCGGATTTCCTTTCCAACATGAGCCATGAGCTGCGCTCTCCGCTCAATGCGATCCTCGGTTTCGCACAGTTGATGGAGTCCGACGCCACGCCGCCAACGCCCCCCCAGAAAGAAAGCATCGGCCAGATTCTCCAGGCCGGTTGGTATCTGCTGGACCTGATCAACGAGATCCTCGATCTCGCGTTGATCGAGTCCGGTAAGCTGTCACTGTCGCAGGAATCCATGTCGCTGGTCGAAGTCATGCACGATTGTCAGGCCATGATCGAGCCGCAGGCGCAGAAACGCGACATTCGCATGACTTTCCCGCGGTTCGAAATTCCTTACTTTGTTTACGCCGATCGGACCCGCGTGAAGCAGGTTCTCATCAACCTGCTGTCCAATGCGATCAAATACAACCGGGTCGGTGGCGCGGTCGTCGTGGACTGTGCCGTAAAATCCCCGGATCGCATCCGCATCAGCGTCACAGACACCGGCGCAGGATTGGCGCCGGAGAAACTCGAGCAACTGTTCCAATCGTTCAACCGTCTTGGCCAGGAGGACAGCACCGAGGAAGGTACCGGCATCGGCCTGGTGGTGAGCAAGCGACTGGTCGAGCTGATGGGTGGCGAAATCGGCGTGGAAAGTACCGTCGGATTGGGCAGCGTATTCTGGATCGAACTGAACTTGACTGTCGAACCGCAGGATGCCGTCGATGAGTCGGCGCTCGCGGCACTTGTCCCACAGCCGGTAGGAAACGGCATGCGGCTGCGCACCCTGCTCTATGTCGAGGACAACCCGGCCAACCTGAAACTGGTTGAACAACTCATCGCGCGCCGCGCGGATATGCGCCTGCTGAGCGCGAGCGACGCTAAGCTCGGCATCGCGCTGGCACGCGCCCATAAGCCGGAGGTTATCCTGATGGACATCAATCTGCCGGGCATCAGCGGCATCAAAGCGCTGAAACTCCTGCACGAAGATCCGTTGACAAAACACATTCCCGTCATTGCCCTCAGCGCCAACGCCATGCCGCACGATATCAGGAAGGGACTAGAGTCAGGTTTTTTCCGGTATCTAACCAAGCCCATCAAAGTCAAAGAGTTCATGGACACATTGGATTTGGCATTGGAATCTTCGGCAACGGGTTCAATAACAGCAAGTAAATCAGGAGAGCTGTGATGCTTAGCGCCTCCGACATTCTTAACGCTGGCATTCTGATCGTTGACGACCAGGAAGCCAATCTCCAACTGCTCGAGCGGATGCTGCGTGACGCCGGTTATACCTCCATTGAGACAACGATGGACCCTCAGGCAGTCTGCGAGATGCATCGCAAGAAACACTACGACCTGATCCTGCTCGATCTCCAGATGCCCGTCATGGATGGCTTCCAGGTGATGGAAGGCCTCAAAGCAATAGAGACGGAGAGCTACCTTCCGGTGCTGGTGATAACGGCCCAACCAGGTCACAAACTGCGGGCGTTGCAAGCCGGCGCGAAGGATTTCGTCAGCAAACCGTTTGATCTGGTCGAAGTGAAGACACGCATCCATAACATGCTGGAAGTGCGCTTGCTGTACAAACAGATAGAGAATCACAACAAGGTTTTGGAGCAGACGGTGCTGGAGCGGACCGCCGAACTTCGGGAAAGCGAAGCGCGTTATCGGCGGCTGACCGAGTTGTCGTCCGATTGGTATTGGGAACAGGACGAGAAAGGACATTTCACCAAGATTTTCGGACCGGTGCTGGAAATGCTCGGAATCCGGGTTGACGACGCGCTGGGTAACACAAGGAATGATCTGGGGGGTAGCTGGAATGACACCGAGCGAGAAATGCTTGAGGCGAATCTGGCTGCGAGACGACCGTTCCTGGATTTCGTCTACAGCCGGACCAATCCCAATGGCTCGCAGCAATATTTAATGGTGAGCGGAGAACCGATGTTCGACCCCTCCGGCCGCTTTACCGGCTACCGCGGGATCGGCAAGGACGTTACCGAAAAGATACACCCCGTCTAGGATCCGCTGCGCTTTCGCACGGCGACGGCTCACCATTTCCGGAAGAAATACACCGGCGCGTGCAGCGCTCGGGCGAGGGCTGGATCATAGTCAAGGTCGTTCACGATATAACTGAGCACAAACAAACGGAACACCGGATTCGCTAGCGCGGGTGGACGCAGCAGCACACCAATTAGGAGGGTGAGTCATGCGGATTCCTCAGCAGTTACCAGGCGTTTTGCGTTGACGATGTGTTGTTCGGTTGGTGGTCAAGCCAGCCGCAGAGCTCCTGTAGTTCCGACAAAGCCGTGTACTGCTGCAACGGATTTGTGCTTGCATCTCACTGTTCTCCCCATCTATCTTAGTCGCAACTCTTCCGCTCGCTTTTCCGCAACCGGAGAGTCGTTCATGGGTGAGCCCGCACAGTTTGTGCGAACCCCTCGGGCGGGCAACTCAAGGCGTCTGTTCATCAAGACCCAGATGAAGGGTGCCCTGAACGCCATGATCTTGCCGTCTCGACAGACCGGCTGATGTGCCGGGATGCGGGCGGCGGAAGTGGTCTGCTATGATGGCCGACAGCATGCCATACCTGCTGGTTGTCACGATTATCCGAGGAGATCGTTATGCGTAATACAACCCTGGCTGTTCTGTTACTGCTGACCACGCTGCTGGCCGGTTGCGGTTACAACAAGTTTCAAACCACCGATG
>JBGPWJ010000253.1:0-3840 GCA_041492115.1 Gammaproteobacteria bacterium | reverse complement strand
GAGATGGTGCGCGACCTGTTCGCCAAGGTCGTCGAAGTCCCGCTGCACGCGCCGATCCCGCGCATGAGTTACGCCGAGGCCATGCACCGTTTCGGCGTCGACAAGCCCGACCTGCGCATTCCGCTGGAACTGGTGGAACTGTCCGATCTAATGCAGGCAGTCGAATTCAAGGTATTTTCAGCGCCGGCCAAAGATCCCAAAGGCCGCGTCACCGCCTTGCGTCTGCCGGAGGGCGGCACGCTGAGTCGCAAGGAGATCGATGATTACACTGTCTATGTCGGGCGTTACGGTGCCAAGGGCCTTGCATACATCAAAGTTAATGATCGCGCCAAGGGCCGCGACGGCCTGCAATCGCCGATCCTGAAATTCCTGCCCGACGATGTCATCGAAGCGATCATGACGCGCACCGGCGCGCAGACCGGTGACCTGGTGTTTTTCGGCGCCGACAGTGCGAAGGTCGTCAACGAAGCGCTGGGTGCATTGCGCATCAAGCTCGGCCACGATCGCGGCCTGGTGGAACGCGGCTGGAAACTGCTCTGGGTGGTGGACTTCCCGATGTTCGAATGGGATGACAAGGACAGTCGTTGGATGGCTTTGCATCATCCCTTCACCGCGCCGAGTGTCGATGACATCGCGGCGTTGGAAAATGATCCGGGCGCTTGCCTGTCGCGCGCCTACGATCTGGTGTTGAACGGCACCGAACTCGGCGGCGGTTCGATCCGTATCCACCGCAGCGACTTGCAGGAAACCGTGTTCAAGCTGCTCGGCATCGGCGCCGACGAAGCACGCGAAAAGTTCGGCTTCCTGCTCGACGCGCTCAAATACGGCTGCCCGCCGCACGGCGGTATCGCCTTCGGTCTGGACCGATTGGTGATGCTGATGACCGGTGCCGGTTCGATCCGCGAAGTGATGGCCTTCCCCAAGACCCAGACCGCAAGCTGCCCGCTGACCAATGCCCCGGCACCGGTCAACGAGACGCAGTTGCGTGAGTTGCATATCCGGGTGCGCGTGCCGCCGGTGGCCGGTAGCTGATCGTTATTGATTGAGCCGCAAGGGCGCCAAGAACGCCAAGACGGTAGCGTTGTTGCCCGCTGATATTCTGGCTATACCCATATCGGTATGGTAACTTGTCATTATGGATTTCGAGTGGGACCTTTCCAAGGAGTTGGAAAACATCCGCAAACATCGGGTGACGTTTGCGGAGGCAGTCGAGTCGTTTCATGATCCGCGTGGTGTGCAACTTATCGATGCGCGTCATTCCGACAAGGAGCAGCGATTCTATTGGGTCGGGCAAGCAGCCTCGGGCCGAGTGCTCACAACGTGGTTCACCCGTCGCGGCAACTCGATCCGCATCATTGGTAGCGCGGAGTGGCGGAAGTTCCGAAGGTACTATTATGAAACAGCCCAAGATGACAAACCTGCGGATTGACGCGGCGGGAACCAAAAAGCTCCGCACCGCCATGAAACAGGCCAGCAGCATCAAGATCACGATCAACATCGACGCGGACAGCCTGACCGCGCTGCGCGACACCGCGCAGCGCACCGGAATTCCCTACCAGCGCCTTCTGAATCAGATATTGAAGGAAGGTCTTGCCAGCCAGCGCAGCAACGAGGACCGGCTGGCTCGTATTGAACGGGAACTGACCCGGCTCAAGAAAAAGCTTGTGGCATAAGCTTGAGTGCCATCGGGATCGACTATCTTTGTCGGCATTCGCCAACCAGAAGCGGCTACGAATGTGCCCATAGCAGCCTCGACCTACAAACGCCCTGAATCCGTACTCGTGGTGATCTACACCGCCGTCGGCGAAGTGCTGCTGTTGCAGCGCCGCGAGCCTCCGGACTTCTGGCAATCGGTCACCGGCAGCCTGCATTGGGACGAGGTGCCGGCACAAACCGCGGCGCGCGAATTGGTCGAGGAGACGGGTATTACCGGCGTGGCCATCGAGGATTGCGGCCGCAGCAACCGCTACCCGATCCTACCGGCGTGGCGGGCGCGCTACGCCCCGGACGTTTACGAGAACGTTGAGCATGTGTTCCGGGTCCAATTACCACAGCGAACGGCGATCCGGCTCAACCCGGCGGAGCATGTCGCGATGGAGTGGCTGCCGTTCGGGTCCGCCGCGCGACGCGCCAGTTCGCAGACCAACCGGGTGGCGATACTGGAACTGGGGTTATTGCCCTCCCAAAAGAGGGGTGGATGATACCCGAGCATCTCAGTAGGATGGTGTCATGACACAGAACGCTTTGGCAGTGCAACAGTTCACCACGCTCGACGACGCGACCTGCGATGACCGCATCCGCGCCGCCAAGGCAGCGCTCGGTGAGCGTCTGGTGATTCTCGGCCACCACTACCAGCGTGATGAGGTGTATCGCCATGCCGATTTCACCGGCGATTCGCTCAAGCTGTCGCGCGAGGCGGCGAAGTCCAAGGCCGATTACATCGTCTTCTGCGGTGTGCATTTCATGGCCGAGGTGGCGGACATCTTGTCGCGCCCTGAACAGATATCCATCCTCCCCGATCTGGCCGCCGGTTGTTCCATGGCGGACATGGCCAATCTCGCCAAGGTCGAACGCGCCTGGCGTGAGCTGGCCACGGTGCTTGATCCCGACACAACGATTACGCCCGTCACCTACATCAATTCCGCCGCCGACCTCAAAGCATTCTGCGGCCGTCACGGCGGCATCGTCTGCACATCGACCAATGCGCGGCAGGTGCTGGAGTGGTCCTTCAAGCAGCGCGAGAAGGTGTTGTTCTTTCCTGACCAGCACCTTGGCCGCAACACCGGTTATCGCATGGGCATCCCGCTTGATGAGATGGTGGTGTGGGATTTCGATCAGCCGTTCGGTGGATTGACGCGCGAGCAGATAGAGCACGCCAAGATCATCCTCTGGAAGGGCTTCTGTTCGGTGCACCAGATGTTCAAGCCCGAACAGATCGACGCCTTCAAAGCGCGTTATCCGGAAACCAAAGTGATCTCGCACCCCGAGGCCAGCTTCGAGGTCTGCCAGAAATCCGATTATGTCGGCTCCACCGAATTCATCATCAAGACCGTCAAGGCCGCCGAGCCGAACACCCGCTGGCTGGTGGGCACGGAACTCAACCTGGTCAACCGGCTGCACGAGGAGTGTCAGCACGAGGGCAAGAACGTGCACTTCATGTCACCGACGGTGTGCATGTGTTCGACGATGTTCCGCGTCGATCCGCAGCACCTGCTTTGGACGCTGGAGAATCTGGTCGAGGGCAAGGTGGTCAACCGCATCGTTGTGCCACCGGCCGAAGCCGTGCAGGCGCGTCTGGCTTTGCAACGCATGCTCGATGTATCGCCGTAAGTGAGTAGCGAGTGGCGAGTCGCAAGTAGCGAGGAAATGCCCGGTCGCGGTGACCTCGCGACTTGCGACTCACCACTCGCTACTGTCGTTTTAGTCCACGGCCTGTGGATGAACGGCCTGGAGATGAGTCTGCTGCGCTGGCGTCTCAGTAAGGACGGTTTCGCGACGCAGCGTTTCTCCTATCCGACAGTGCACAGCAATATCGCCGCGAACGCCGCACGCCTGCAACAGTTCCTCGGTGGTCTAGAAGCCGACACCGTCCATTTCGTCGGTCATAGTCTCGGCGGCTTGCTGATCTTGCGTTTGTTTGAGGATTTTCCCGTGCAACGTCCGGGTCGCATCGTGCTGCTCGGTACACCGTTCATGGGTAGTGCCACGGCACGCAATCTGGCGCGCCATGCCTGGGGCCGGCGGCTGCTCGGACGTAGTCTCGATAAGGCGCTGCTTGGCGATGGTCCGCGCTGGCATGGCGGGCATGACCTCGGTGTGATCGCCGGCACCAATCCGGTG
>JBGPWJ010000004.1:0-26555 GCA_041492115.1 Gammaproteobacteria bacterium | reverse complement strand
CACCGGCAGCCAGTAGTTGGCGCGCTGATCGAGCATCGCCGCGCTGCTGTCCGGGCAGGCGAAGCGCGCGTAATACCACGACGATTCCATGAAGGTGTCGAAGGTATCGGTCTCGCGCTCGGCAGGGCCGCCGCAGGTCGGGCATTTGGTCTGGTAAAACGCCGGCATTTTTTTGATCGGCGAACCGACGCCCTCGAAGTCGACGTCCTCGGGCAACACCACCGGTAATTGGTCCTCGGGCACGGGCACTTCGCCGCAGGCCGGACAATTGATGATCGGGATCGGCGCGCCCCAATAACGTTGCCGCGACACACCCCAGTCGCGCAGACGGTAATGCACCTGGCGGCGACCCTTGCCCTGCGCTTCCAGATGCGCGGCGATGGCATCAAAGGCCTGCGCGGAACTCAGCCCGGAAAACTGCGCGGAATCCTTGAGCACACCCTTCTCGATGAAGGCGCCCGCGGTCAGGTCGACCACACCGCCATCGCCGGGATGAATCACCTGTTTGATGCCGAGACCGTATTTCTTCGCGAACTCCCAGTCGCGCTGATCATGCGCCGGCACGGCCATGACCGCGCCACTGCCGTAACCCATCAGCACGAAGTTGGCGACCCAGATCGGCACCTGTGCGCCGGTGATCGGATGTATAGCCGTCAGGCCGGTATCCACACCTTTCTTCTCCATGGTCTCGAGCGCCGCCTCGGCGGTCTCGGTGTGTTTGCACTCGGCGATGAAGGCCGCAAGCTTCTCATTCGAGGCGGCGGCGCGCAGCGCCAGCGGGTGCTCGGCAGCGACGGCCACGTAGGTCACACCCATCAAGGTATCGGGGCGCGTGGTGTAGACCGATAATTCCCCCCCCTCACCTTCGGTCCCTCTCCCCGACGGGGAGAGGGATGAAGTTTGGGACCCTGCCTCACTACCCCCTCTCCCCACCGGGGAGAGGGCTGAGGTGAGGGTAGAATCAACCTTGAATTCCAACTCAACCCCTTCGGAGCGCCCAATCCAGTTGCGCTGCATGGTCCGCACCGCCTCAGGCCAGCCATCGAGGCTGTTCAGTTCTTCGAGAAGTTCATCAGCATAGTTAGTTATCTTCATGAACCACTGCGGTATTTCTTTTCTCTCAACCGCTGTATCACAACGCCAGCAGCGGCCTTCGATGACCTGCTCGTTGGCCAGCACGGTGAGGTCCTTGGGGCACCAGTTGACCGGCGCGGTGCGCTTATAGACCAGGCCCTTGGCAAACAGCTTGGTGAACAGCCATTGTTCCCAGCGGTAATACTCAGGCTTGCAGGTGGCGAGTTCGCGTGACCAGTCGTAGGCGAATCCCAGACGTTGCAGTTGGCCGCGCATGTAATCGATGTTGGCGTAGGTCCAGCGCGCCGGCGGCACCTTGTTCTGCAAGGCGGCGTTCTCCGCCGGCAGGCCGAAGGCGTCCCAGCCCATGGGCTGCAGGACGTTGCGGCCGCGCATGCGCTGGTAGCGGGCGATCACATCGCCGATGGTGTAGTTGCGCACATGGCCCATGTGCAGACGCCCCGAGGGATAGGGGAACATCGCCAAGCAGTAAAATTTTTCACGGCCGGGATCTTCGCTGACCCGGAAACTGCCCTGCTCTTCCCAGTGGCGTTGTGCGGCGGTTTCGATTTCTTGAGGTTGGTAGTCGGTCATCAGGAGGCTGGCGCGCGGCGGTTTGGAGTCGGCGCACAGCATACCGTAGCCGGCTGCCTGATGCACAGGGCGTGCCCTGTGAAACTCATCGTGATCTGTAGAAGGGGCTCGCCGTGTTCAGCCGGTTTGCGCTGCAATCTGTGCGGACCCGTCATAGGCCCGCACCCAGCGCTCGAAATCCGCCGCTGGCATCGGCCGGGCGATGTAATAGCCCTGCGCGGCGTAACAGCCCTGCTCACGCAGGAAATTCAGCTGCTCCGCGCTCTCGACACCCTCGGCCACAGTGCGGATGCCCAGGGTACGTGCCATGGCGATGATCATGACGACGATGGCGGCGTCGTCCGGATCGGTGGTGATGTCGCTGACGAAGGAGCGATCGATCTTGAGGATGTTGATAGGGAATCGGCGCAGGTAGCTCAGGCTGGAATAGCCGGTACCGAAGTCGTCGATGGACAGGCAGGTGCCGGTGGCGTGCAGATCGCGCAGCGTGTCGACGCTGGCCTCGGCCTGCTCCATCAGGATGCTCTCGGTGAGCTCCACGTCGAGATACTGCGCCTCGAGGCCGGCGTACTCCAGCGCCTCGCTGACCATCGCGCTGATGTGCTCGTGGCGGAACTGCCGCACCGAGAAATTCACGGCGATATGCAGCTTCGGCAGCCCCGCCTCATGCCAGAGGCGGGTCTGTTTGCAGGCGGTGCGCAGCACCCACTTGCCGATCGGCACGATCAGCCCGGTCTCTTCGGCCAGCGGGATGAAATCCAGCTGCGGTACCATGCCGCGTTGCGGGTGCTGCCAGCGCACCAGAGCCTCCAAGCCAAGCAGCGCGCCGTTGTTCAGATCGATAATCGGCTGGTAGTGCAGCACCAGTTCGTCGTTGTCCAGCGCGCGGTTCAGATCGCTCTCGAGCGCCAGCGCCTCAACCGCCTTGGCGGTCATCTGCGCGGTGTAGAACTGGTAGTTGTTGCGGCCCAGTTCCTTGGCGCGGTACATGGCCACGTCGGCATTGCGCAGCAATCCCAGCACATCCTTGTCATCGAAGGGATACAAGGTGATGCCCAGGCTCGCGGTCATGAACAGCTCGCGACCAAGAATATGAAACGGCTGGGCAAAAACATCGAGGATCTTTTGCGCGACGCGCGCCGCATCGTCGACATGACCCATATCGGTGAGCACAAAAGTGAACTCATCACCGGACAGCCGCGCCGCCGTGTCGCCCTTGCGCACGACGGTGGCCAAGCGCGCCGAGACTTCCTGCAGCATCTGATCACCGGCGTCGTGGCCGAGGCTGTCGTTGATGTTCTTGAATCGGTCCAGGTCCAGGAACACCACGCCCACCAGGCGTTCGTGGCGATCGGCGTCGAACATAGCCTGTTGCAGACGATCAGCGAACAGCATGCGATTGGGCATGCCGGTAAGGCTGTCGTAATGGGCGAGGTAGCTGAGGCGTGACTCGGCGAGTTTGCGCTCCGTGATATCACGGGTGATGGCCAGCATCGACACCGTGCCATCCTCGGCGATCAGCGGCGCGGCATGCGATTCCAGCCAGCGCTCGGTGCCTTTGAGACCGACGATTTCGAATTCCAGAGAAGCCTTGCTGCCACGGATCACGCTGTCATAGAAGGCTTTGTAGGACGGGCGGTGCTCAGGCTTGACGATATTCAGCACCGGATGGCCGATCAACTGCTCCAAGCTGTCCGCTTCCAGCATGGCTAGACCCGCCGTATTCATTTCCCGCAGGCAGCCCTTGGCATCCACCAGCTTGAGGCATTCCGGTTCAGCCTCGATGATGGCGCGCAGATGATCCTCGCTGGCGCGCAAGGCCTGCACCGAGAGTTTGCGCAGCGTGATGTCCTGGATCGCGCCTTCGTAATACAAGATAGCGCCGCCGCTATCCTGCACCGCGCGTGCATCGATGCGCACCCAGATCGTTTCGCCGTCGAGCCGGCGCATCTGCGCCTCGAAGTTGCGCACTTCGGTCTCGCGCCCGAGCATGCCCAGCCATTCGCGATAACACGGTTCACAGACGAACAACAACGAGTGATCGACGCTGCAAAGACCTTCGGCGTCACGATAGCCCAGCATCTGCACCAGCGTCGGGTTGGCATCCAGCAGGCGGCCGTCACCGGACAGGCGATAGAGACCGATCGGCACGTGTTCAAACAGGCTTTGGAATCGGGTTTCCGCGGTAATGACAGCCTGCCGCTGCCGCTGGTGCGCCAGCGCGATGCTGACCGCGGCCGGCAGGCGCGCGAAGTGCTGCACAGTCTTGATGACATAATCGTCCAGGCCGGCCTTCATCGCCTTGACAGCGGTATGCTCGTCACCGGTACCGGTGAACATGATCACTGGACAGCCGGGCCAGCGCGCTTTCACGGCATGCAGCACCGCTAGGCCATCGGTCCAGCGGATATGGTAATCGGTAATGCACAGATCAAAGCCGCCGCCATCCAACACCCGTTGCAGGGCATCGGGCGAGCTGATCTGGTTGATCTCGATGAATTCGAACTCGCGACGCAACTCACGGACCACCAGGGCCCGGTCTTCAGGATTGTCGTCCACCAGCATGATGCGTAGCGGACGGGTCGCCGAGAATTCCGCTTGAGGCGTGTCAGGCATGCGCGCATTCATGTGAGGTTAGCGGCTGCCAGCCGCAAAACATTGCGCTACAAGAAATCTTTCCCACTCACTGCCTCACTGGGCCACCAACGGGTTCAATAGCGGACATCATAAGGTACACTCACAGTCTATACTCTCTATAACACTGAATCGATAAGCTAGCCATGACTGACACTGACCCGCGAAATTCCGAACAACGCGCCATTGCGGCCTACAACCGCATGATGGAGCGGGTAAAAGCCGCTCTGGACGAGGCCGGGCACAACACCCTGCCGAATCTGCGGCAAGGCGTGGAGAAAGCGGTGAAAGTGGCCGAACAACTCGGCGAACTGACCCGCGACGAAGCCGAAAAAATCGCCACCTACCTGCAACGCGATCTGCACGATGCCGGCGAGTATCTGGCGGCCACCGGGAGCGACCTGCGTTCCTGGTTTCGATTCGATGTAGAATTGATTGAAGACCGCTTACTGGAATTGTTCAGCAGTGTCGCGGACCGCACCCGCCTGGAGTGGTTGGAGCTGGAACGGCAGGCGCGCGTCGGCCCGACTTACAACAGCGGCGAGATCACCGGCCCCGGCACTTTGCAGTGCGCTGACTGCGGCAAAGACATCCATTTTCACGCTACCGGTCATATTCCACCCTGCCCGGACTGCCACGGCACCAGCTTCGTGCGTCCTGACAGACAGGATAATAACTGAGCCGCTACTCTACGAAAACACAACCCCGTCAGAATTGCGCGGGCGCCGCCATAACGCGATCCCGACCAGCAGCGACAAGACCGACACCACAGCCCAGTTTCCCCAGCGCACATACGGCGTCGCCCCGGCCATCGGCTGCATATCACCGCTCAGCACGTGCACCTGGAACTGCGGCGAGCGCGCCAGCAATTCACCCTTCGGACCGATGATGGCGGAAATGCCGGTGTTGGTCGCGCGCAGCATGTAACGGCCGGTTTCCAGCGCGCGCAGGCGCGCGATCTGCAAATGCTGATGCGGCGCCAGCGAGTCGCCGAACCAGGCGTCATTGCTGACGTTGACGAGATAGGCGGCCTGCGGCAGATCGCCGATCACTTCTTCACCGAAGGCATCTTCATAACAGATGGAAATGCTCACCGGATAACCGGCGGCGCGCAGCAGGGGTTGCTGCCAGGCGCCGGCGCTGAAATCCGACATCGGGATCTGCAGAAAATCCAGCAGCCAACCCAGCACCGGCCGCCACGGCAGATATTCGCCGAACGGCACCAAGTGCCGCTTGCGGTAGAAGCCCTGCTGCGCGCCCAGGCTCATCATGGTGTTGTAATAGTGATCGTTGCTCTGCTCCAGCACCGGAATACCGAGCAGCAGATCCACACCTTCGGCGCGCGCCTCCTGCTGCACGCCGGCGATGAAAGTATCGGCCACCTGATGATAGAAGATCGGCACCGCGGTTTCCGGCCAGATGATCAGATCGTGGTTCCAGTTGGCGCGCGTCAGGTCGAGATACAAATCCAGCGTCGGCTCGCGCTGATCCGGTTCCCACTTCACCGCCTGCGAGATATTGCCCTGGATCAGCGCCACGTGGCGCGCCTCACCCTCGGCATGCGTCCACGCCACACGCTGCAGGGTCCAGCCGCCGCCGATGATCGCCAGCAGTACCAGCACGGCGCGCACACGCGGCAATAGTGTGATCGCTCCCGCCGCAACGGCCACCAGCCAACTGACACCGAACACACCCAGCAGCGGCGCATAACCCGCCAGCGTCGTATCGGTCTGACTGTAGCCGAGCGACAGCCAGGGAAAGCCGGTAAGAAACCAACCGCGCAACCACTCCAGTAACGCCCAGCCGGCGGGCCAGACAACCAGACCGCGCCACTCGTCATGGCTGCTGAACAGCCGCACCGTCAGCGCGCCGAGCAGCGCCGAGTACAAAGCGAGAAAGGCGATGAACGCCAGGGTGAGGGTCGCGGTTAACACTGCCGGCGCATGACCAAAGGTGTGAATACTGATGTACACCCAGTTCACGCCGACGCCGAACTGACCCAGGCCGAACAACCAACCGCGCCAGGCCGCGCGGCCCGGCGTCACGCCGCGCCAGAGAAAAAACAGCAGCGCGGGTGCGAGCATTGCCAGCGGAGAGAAATTGAATGGCGCGAACGCCAGCGGCAGCACGGCCCCGGCGCTGAACGCGAGACCGTCGCCGCGCGCGCCCGCGCACCAGGAACTGATGGCCGCGCCGCTCCACGGCCCCGGCAGCACGCGCATGCTAGCGCGCGTCCTTGCCTGCGGGCACGGCGTTTGGCACCAGGGTCAGTTGCATGAGATGGATGCGGCGGTTATCGGCGCGGATCACCTTGAACTGGAACGCCCCGATGGTAACAATCTCGCCGCGCTTAGGCAGCCGCCCGAAGGCGTGCAAAACCAGTCCGCCGATGGTGTCGAATTCCTGATCGCTGAAATCGGTGTTGAAGGCCGTGTTGAATTCATCGACCGGCGTCAGCGCCTTGATCGTGTAGCGCTCGTCGTTGTGCTTGAGGATGTACACGTCCTCGTCGAAATCGTGTTCGTCCTCTATCTCGCCGACGATCTGTTCCAGTACGTCCTCGATGGTGACCATGCCGGCCACGCCGCCGTACTCATCGACGACGATGGCGATGTGATTGCGGCTGGCGCGAAACTCCTTCAGCAACACGTTGAGGCGCTTGCTCTCCGGCACGAACACCGCCGGACGCAGCACCTCGCGCAGATTGAACAACCCGGAGGACGGACCGGCGAAATGCCGCAGCAGGTCCTTGGCGAGCAGGATGCCGACCACTTCGTCACGGCTGTCGCCGATCACCGGGAAACGCGAGTGACCCGATTCGACCACCGCCGGCAGCAACTCAACCGGCGCGGCGTCGCGCGCCACCACCACCATCTGCGCGCGCGGGATCATGATGTCGCGCACCTGCATCTCCGATACCTGCAGCACGCCTTCCAGCATGGCCAATGCTTCGATATCGAACAGGTCGCGTTCCTGCGCCTCGCGCAGCATCTCGATCAGCTGATCGCGATCGCGCGGTTCGCCGTGCAGCGCCTGACTCAGGCGTTCAAACCAGGATTTTCGATCGCCGGCGTTGTTACTTCGTCCTTCTTTCATAAGTTGTTGCGTGCTGCGCCCTCATTGCCTCGTGGATTGACGACTCGGCCCGCACGGCACCGGCGTATGGGTAAATTATACATGCCGCCGTATTCAGTCATACGGATCAGCATAGCCCAGATCGGCCAGGATGCGCTGCTCCAGTGCTTCCATGACGCGCGCCTGGCGCACCTTTATGTGGTCGTGACCGAGCAGATGCAGTACCCCATGCACCACCATGTGCGCCCAGTGCGCGCGCGGCGACTTGCCCTGGGCGCGCGCCTCGCGTGCCACCACCGGCGCGCAGATGGCCAGATCGCCAAGCGTGTCGCGGGCCGCCTGCGGCGGTGCCTGGAACGGAAACGACAGCACATTGGTCGGCCCCGCCTTGCCGCGATACGTCGAGTTCAACCACGCGCTCTCGCGCCCGCTCACCACGCGGATGGTCAGTGCCGGGATGTTGGTCCGGCCGTGCAGCGCGGCACCGGCGAAGCGCCGCAGCGAAACCGCCGCAGGTACGCCGCGCCGGGCGCAGGCATACTGCACCGCGATGCGCGGCGGCGGCTTACTCGGAGTTCTTTTCGAATCTTTCATACGCGGTCACGACGCGCTGCACCATCGGATGACGCACCACATCACGCGCATTGAAGAAGACGAAGCTGATGCCCTCGATATCCTTGAGCACCTCGATCACCTGACGCAGACCCGAGGGTCGTTCACGCGGCAGATCGATCTGGGTGACGTCGCCGGTGATCACCACCGTGGAACCGAAGCCGATGCGCGTCAGGAACATCTTCATCTGCTCGGTGGTGGTGTTCTGCGCTTCATCGAGAATGATGAAGGCGTCGTTGAGAGTACGACCGCGCATATAGGCCAGCGGCGCGACCTCAATGACATTGCGTTCGATCAGTTGCGCGACGCGGTCAAAGCCGAGCATTTCATACAAGGCATCGTACAGGGGCCGCAGATAGGGATCGATCTTCTGCGCCAGATCGCCGGGCAGAAAACCCAGCCGCTCACCGGCCTCGACCGCCGGCCGCACCAGCACCACGCGCCGCACCCGCTCGGTCTCCAGCGCCTCGACCGCGCTGGCCACGGCCAGATAAGTCTTGCCGGTACCGGCCGGACCGATGCCGAAATTGATATCGTGCAGCTTGATGCTGCGCAGATAGTCCTGCTGATTCGGACCACGCCCGCGGATCGGACCGCGGCGCGTGCGCACGATCACCTCGTCGACCTCGGCCGGCGCGCCCTGCACCAATGCATCAACGCCGGACTCCTGCAGGTACAGATTGACCCGCGCCGGCGTCAGTGGTTCGCGCCGCGTCGCGTCGTACAAGTCCTTCAGCACCTCGCTCGCCGCGCGCACCGAGGACGGCGTGCCGATCACTTGAAAGACATTGCCGCGGTTGTTGATCTCCACACCCAGGCGGCGCTCCATCTGGCGCAGGTGCTCGTCGAACTGGCCACAGAGATTGGCGAGACGCTGATTGTCAGCGGGCTCCAGGATCAGTTCGGCGGAATCAGGGTGGCTGGTCATGCGGTTAGCTTAGTGAGTACTGAGTCATAATCATCAACCAATTCGCCACGCAGCGAATTCGGCATCACCTCAGTAACCCGCACATCTACGAATCGCCCGATCAGTTCGGCAGGCGCGCTGAAATTCACCACACGATTGTTCTCCGTGCGCCCCGCCAGCATCGTCGGGTCCTTGCGCGAGAGGCGCTCCACCAATATCGAGTGCACGCCGCCGACCATGCGCCGGCTGATCTGCGCGCCCTGGGCATAAAGGCGTTGCTGCACGATCTGCAGACGCTCTTGTTTGACCTCGAACGGCAGATCGTCCGCGAACGCGGCGGCCGGTGTGCCGGGCCGCGCGCTGTAGATGAAGCTGAAGGAGTGATCGAAACCAATGGTGTCGATCAGATCCAGTGTGGCCTGGAAATCGGCATCGGTCTCGCCGGGAAAACCGATGATGAAATCGGAGGACAGACAGACGTCGGGTCGCACAGCGCGCAGGCACTGGATCTTGTCCACATACTCGGCGGCCGTGTGGCCGCGCTTCATCAGCGCCAAGATGCGGTCCGAACCGCTCTGCACCGGCAGGTGCACATGATTCACCAGTTGCGGTATCTCGGCATAGGCCTGGATCAACCGGTCGCTGAACTCGATGGGGTGCGAGGTCGTGTAACGGAGGCGCGCGATGCCGTCGACGGCGGCAACGTATTCCAGCAGCAGGGCGAAATCGGCGATCCCGCCGTCGTGCATCGCACCGCGATAGGCGTTGACGTTCTGCCCGAGCAGCGTAACCTCGCGCACGCCCTGCGCGGCCAGCGCGGCGATCTCGGCGATCACATCATCGAGTGGCCGACTCACCTCTTCGCCGCGCGTGTAGGGCACGACACAAAAGGTGCAGTACTTGCTGCAGCCTTCCATCACCGAGACGAAGGCCATCGGACCGTTGGCGCGCGGCGCCGGCAAACAATCGAATTTTTCGATCTCGGGAAATGACACATCGATGACAGCAGCGTGCCGCGCGCGCGTTTCAGTCAGCAGTTGCGGCAGGCGATGCAGGGTCTGCGGTCCGAACACGATGTCGACATACGGCGCGCGCCGTTGCAGCGCTTCACCTTCCTGACTGGCGACGCAGCCGCCGACGCCGATCACCAGATCCGGCCGCGCCAGTTTCAATTCGCGCCACTGGCCCAGCAGTGAATAGACCTTCTCCTGGGCCTTCTCGCGGATCGAGCAGGTATTGAGCAACAGAACGTCAGCCTGCGCGGGCTCCGCGGTGAGTTCCAGGCCATGGGAAATCGCGAGCACTTCCGCCATTTTCGCGGAATCGTACTCGTTCATCTGGCAACCAAAAGTTTTGACGTAGAGTTTATTACCCATGCGGGCGCGAGGACGATGAGGCAGGGGGGCTAATTTACACGTTTCAGGCGGCGGTTGCCATATAGGATTAGCCGCGCCTTGCCGATTCAGGACCGTCGAGACTTGCCGGGCTTGCGATAAGTGAGCTTTCCCAGCCACTTGTTTATGGCATGGTCCCGATCCAGGAAGCTGATAATGGGCGGACGCCGCAAACCCATCAGGGCGCGCAGGCGCAGCAATTCCGGATTGGCGGCATCGATGGACAGACCACGCTGCACACCCTGCACGGCGCGACGTCGGTTGTTGAGCTTGTACTCGGCCAGGGCGAGATTGTAATGCACCTCGACGTCCTTGATATCTTCGGCGGCGACTTCGCGGCACAGCTCCACGGCATGCTTGTCACCCAGGCAGACACGCATCAGTCCCTCATACGATCGGTACTTGTTGCGGTAGACATCCTGTTTGCCCGCCGCCGCGATGATTTCGCGAAAGATCGCCAGGGCGCCCTCGTAATCCGAATTGCGGTACAGCTTCACCGCGTCGTAAAAGCGCTTCCGGTACTTGGAACCGTCGTAGGTCTCGAAGGGATTCATGCTGTCACCGTACCGGCACGGCGCGCTCAATCATTACGCGCGGCGAACAAATGATTTTTGTAATGATTGATCAGGCCATTGGTTGAAGCATCGTGCGCCGCGACCTCACCCGGCGCTTCCAACTCCGGCAGAATCGCCTTGGCGAGTTGCTTGCCGAGTTCCACGCCCCACTGGTCGAAGGAGTTGATATTCCAGATCACACCCTGCACGAAGATCTTGTGTTCGTACATCGCGATCAGACTGCCGAGCGTGCGCGGGGTGAGCTTGCGGAACAGGATCGAATTGGTCGGATGATTGCCGGCAAACACCTTGTGCGGCAGCAGCCATTCCAGGGCCTCACCCGACAGTCCCTGCGCGAGCAGTTCGGCGCGCGCCTCGACTGCGGTCTTACCCATCATTAATGCCTCGGTCTGGGCGAAGCAATTCGACAGCAGTATCTGATGATGCCGGCCGAGCGGATTGTGGCTTTCCAGCGGCGCCAGGAAATCCGCCGGCACCAACTTCGTGCCCTGATGGATGAGCTGATAGAAGGCATGCTGACCGTTGGTGCCGGGCTCGCCCCAGATGATCGGCCCGGTTGAACAACTCACCGGCTCGCCGTCGCGCGTCACGGACTTGCCGTTGCTCTCCATGTCACCCTGCTGGAGATAGGCCGGGAAACGATGCAGGTATTGGTCATAGGGCAGAATGGCGTGGGTCTGCGCGGCATGGAAGTTGTTGTACCAGATGCCGAGCAGGGCGAGTATCACCGGCAGATTATTCGCGAATGGTGTATTGCGGAAATGTTCGTCCATGTCATGCGCACCGGCCAGCAGCTCTTCGAAGTGATCCATGCCGATGTACAGCGCGATCGGCAGGCCGATGGCCGACCACAGCGAATAACGTCCACCCACCCAATCCCAGAACTCGAACATGTTGGCGGTGTCGATGCCGAACTTCGCCACTGCATCGGCATTGGTCGACAAAGCCACAAAGTGTTTGGCGACGGCCGCGTCGTCACCGGCGGCATCCAGCAGCCAGCGCCGCGCGGTGTGGGCATTGGTGAGGGTTTCCTGCGTGGTGAAGGTTTTCGAGGCGATAACGAACAGCGTTGTCTCGGGTGACAGGTGCTTGAGCGTCTCGACGATGTGCGTAGCATCGACATTGGAGACGAAGTGCACATTGAGATGCGCGGCGCCATAGGGCTTGAGTGCTTCGGTCACCATCGCCGGACCAAGGTCCGAGCCGCCGATGCCGATGTTGACAACATCACTGATCGGCTTGCCGGAATAGCCTCGCCAAGTCCCGCCGCGCAGCGCCTCGCAGCAGCGCCGCATCTGCGCCAGCACGGCGTTGACCGCCGGCATGACGTCGGCACCATCGACCAGGATCGGTCGATTGGAACGATTGCGCAGCGCGACATGCAGTACCGCGCGGTCTTCCGTGCAATTGACCTTCGCGCCACTGAACATTTTCCCAATCCAGTCCGACAGGTCGGCCTGCACGGCCAGATCGAGCAGTAGGTTCAGAGTTTCATCGCTGATGTGATTCTTGGAAAAGTCCAGCAGGATATCCTGGAATCGCAGCGAGAATTTTTCGAAGCGCTGCGGATCGGCCGCGAACAACTCGCGCATCTGCATGTGCGCGGTTTGTGAATAGTGCTGCTGCAGGGCGCGCCAGGCGGGCGTCATTTATCGCCCTCGTCCAGGTTCAGGGAATTGCGCCAGGCCTGATCCTCGTGTTCAAACAGCCGGTTCGCTTCGTGCGGTCCCCAGCTGCCGGCCGGATAGGTGTGGATGTAGTCGCGCTCCATGGACCAGACCTTGAGAATCGGATCGACAACCTTCCAGGCCCAGTTCACTTCATCGAAACGCAGGAACAGCGAGTGGTCGCCGGCGATCACGTCGAGCAGCAAGGCCTCATAAGCATCCAGCTTGTCTTCCTCGTCTTTGGCGTAACTCGCGTCGAGTTGCGTGACACGGGTGCGCATCTCCAGACCGGGCACCTTGATCTGCAATTCGGCGCGCAGGCATTCATCCGGCTGGATGCCGAGCAGCAGCCAGTTGGGTTCGAGCTGCTCAATGGTGGTCTCGCGGAACAACTGCTGCGGCGGATGCTTGAAACGGATGCTGATAGACGAGAAGCCCTTGGCCATGTTCTTGCCAGTGCGCAGGTAGAATGGCACGTTGCGCCAACGCCAGTTGTCGATATACAGCTTCACCGCAGCATAGGTCTCGGTAGTGCTGTTGGGTGGCACGCCCTTCTCATCCAGATAACCGGGCACCTTGCCGTCAGGACCGCGACCGCGCGTGTATTGGCCGCGAAAAGCATGCGCATGCACGGCGCTCTGCGGAATCGGCCGGACCGATTTCAGCACCTTGACCTTCTCGTCGCGCAATGACTCAGCATCGAGATTCGGCGGCGGCTCCATCGCCACCAGGGTGAGCATCTGCAACAGATGGCTCTGGATCATGTCGCGCAGGGCGCCGGTGTTGTCGTAATACTCGGCACGGGTTTCGATGCCCTTGGTCTCGCTGTGTGTGATCTGCACGTGGTCGATGTAGTTGCGGTTCCAGAGCGGTTCCAGCATCAGATTGGCGAAGCGGAACACCAGCACGTTCTGCACCGTGCCTTTGCCAAGATAGTGATCGATGCGGTAGATCTGGTCTTCCTTGAAATCGCGGTGCAGACGTTCGTTGAGAATTTCCGCGCTCTCCAGGTCGTAACCAAAGGGCTTCTCGATGACCAGCCGGCGCCAGCCGTTCTCCTCCTTGTTGAGACCGGCATCGGCGAGATGGCGCGAGACAACGCTGAACTCGGCCGGGCGAATCGCCATGTAGAAAAGAACATTGTCGGGGAACTCCGAACCCTCGTGCAACAATGCATTCAGGCGCACGTAGGCTTCCTTGTCGTTGAGATCACCCTGGAAATAATGCACACGCCCGATGAAGCGCAGGAAGATGTCTTCCTTCAGGCCGTCGCGCACTTTGTTGGTGAGCAGGGCCTTGATCTCGACGCGCCATTGCGCAGTGTCCCAGTCACGCCGACCGACACCGACCACGGCCATGCCAGGCGGCAGGCGGCCCGCCGCTTCCAGGTGATACAGTGCCGGCAGCAACTTGATCTGCGCCAGATTACCGGTGGCGCCGTAGATTACGCAGGTACAGGGTTCGAGCATTACCATTATTCACCTTTCTGGTAGCTATCAATGCAGCACACGCGGGATGGATGGATGAAGCGCCTTTCCTCGCCACTCGCTACTGTTTCTTAACCGCATGCCCGCCGAACGCGTTGCGCATCATGGACAGCAGGCGATAGCCATAGCCCGCGGAATCCTGACTGGCGAAGCGCATCATCAGCGCCGTGGTCATGACCGGCGTGGCCAAGCCTTGATCAATCGCCTCGATGGCGGTCCAGCGCCCTTCGCCGGAATCGGCCACAAACGGCGCCACACTGTCGAGCTTCTGGTCGGCCTTGAGCGCCTCGGCGGTGAGATCG
Organism: Gammaproteobacteria bacterium; assembly: GCA_041492115.1. Lineage (GTDB taxonomy): Bacteria > Pseudomonadota > Gammaproteobacteria > JBBQDK01 > JBBQDK01 > JBBQDK01. Next base: position 12,234 of record JBGPWJ010000004.1, on the reverse strand, counting down.
AGCAGCCAGCTGCGCACCACGGAACTGTGCCGCCACAGTTCCGAGATCTTGGCGAGGTCGAGTTGAAACTCGCTCTTGCCGCGCAGCAAGGCGAAGCCTTCGGCATAGGCCTGCATCATGCCGTACTCGATGCCATTGTGGATCATCTTGGTGAAGTGCCCGGCGCCGATCGGGCCGACATGCGCCCAACCGCGATCCGCTGCCGGCGCCAAGGCTTTGAGCACCGGTTCCAGCACCGCAACAGCGGATTTGTCGCCGCCGACCATCAGACAATAGCCGTTTTCCAGGCCCCAGACGCCGCCGGAAGTACCGGCGTCGATATAGCGGATGCCGCGCTGTGCCAGCCAGGCGCCGCGGCGTTCGCTGTCGTGATAATTGGAATTGCCGCCGTCGATGACGACGTCTTCCTGCTCCAGCAGCGGCGCGAGATCGGTGACGGCCTGCTCGGTGGGCGCGCCGCTCGGCAGCATCAACCACACCACGCGCGGCGCGCTGAGTTTCTTGACGGCGTCGGTGAGAGAGTCCGCGGCGATCATGCCGCTCTCTTTGACCAGCTGATCAACAGTGTCCTTGCCGCGATCATAGCCGACCACTTCGATATCGGCCCGGCGCATGCGCCGCACCATATTGCCGCCCATCTTACCCAACCCGATCATCGCCATGCGCATGCTGAATTCTCCAATCGTTGTTATGGTTCAGGCCATCGACACCAGTATAGACCGCCGCTTCGCGCTGAGACTACACCCTACCGGCTGAGGCACGATAAGCAGGCGCAGACTAGCGCACTTCGTGCGCTGGAAACAATAGTGCACTCATCACGCACGAGCAGCAGACATTACGCCTGCACCCGTAGCGTGGCTGTCGTCGCCTGTTGCTCTTTCCAGAACTGCGGCACAGCCTCGCGATACTTGCGCAACACCAGATTGGCCAGCAGACCGGTCCAGCCGGTCTGATGCGCGGCGCCCAGACCCTGACCGGTGTCACCGTGAAAGTATTCGTAGAACTGCAGCAGATCCTGCCAGTGCGGATCGCTCTGCAACGGACTGTCCGCGGGGTACGCCGGCCGCCGGCCATCGGCATCGCGCCGATAGATAGCCACCAGCCGCTCACTGATCAGGCTGCTGACCTGTGCCAGCGTCAGGGCCTGATTGTTCATGCTGGAAATCGGTATCGTGAAATTGTCGCCGAGGAAGCGATGAAACTTTTCCAGGGACTGAATCAGCGTGAAGTTGGTCGGCATCCAGACTGGCCCGCGCCAGTTGGAATTGCCGCCGAACATCGCGCTGTTGGATTCGCCCGGCACGTACTCGATCAGTGCGCGGCCGACGCCGGGCAGCACGCCCAGGTCCCTGCGTTCGGCGTGAATGCGCGACAGCGAGCGCACACCGTGCGGCGACAGGAACTGATGCTCATCGAGCAGCCGCGTCAGGATCGGCGCCAGCATGGTGTGATCGACCAGCGCCAGCAGGTGTTCGCCGCGCGCATTCACCCAGGCCGGGCACTGGCAGATATAGTTGCCTTCGAAACGCCCGCCCTTGTGCTTCTCGAGCAGGGCACGGAAACGCGGTGTGTTTTTCAGCAGGCGCTCATCGACCACCTCGCATGCGAACAGCGGGATCAATCCCACCCAGGAAAACACATCGATGCGCATGCTGTGTCCGTCGGGACACACCAGCAGATCCTTGAAGAAGCCGTCCTTGTCATCCCACAGCGACAGGCTGTCGGGCAGCGCATAACCGCGGATCACATTGGCGATGGCGAGAAACTGCGTATAACACTGAATGGCGATGCCCTCATAGTCAGGATCGCGGGTGCACAGCTCCAGCGCCATCACCGTCATGTTCAGTGCGAACATCGCCATCCAACCGGTGGCGTCGGACTGCTTCAATGAATAGCCGGGCGGCAACGGCTTTGAGCGGTTATAGACCGAAATATTGTCGAGCCCCATGAAGCCGCCTTCGAACAGATTGTGACCGTCGCTATCCTTGCGGTTCAGCCACCACGCGTAATTGAGCAGCAGCTTGTGGATCACGCGTTGCAGGAAATTCAGATCGCCCTTGCCGCGCTGCACGCGCTCGGCGCGGAACACCTTGAGCGCCGCCATGGCATGCACCGGCGGATTGACATCGCCCAAGGCCCACTCGCAAGCGGGGATCTGACCGTTCGGATGCAGATAGTTCTCGCGCAGCATGAGTTCGATCTGGTCCTTGGCGAAATCGACATCGACATGCGCCAGCGCCGCGCAATGAAAGGACAAGTCCCAGGCCGCGAACCAGGGATACTCCCAGGCGTCGGGCATGGAGATCACGTCGGCCGCCTTCAGCTGGCCCCAGAAATGATTGCGGCCATAGCGACGGACGGCCGGCGGTGGCAGCTTGTCGCCGTCCAGCCAGCGCGCCACATCGTAATGAAAGAATTGCTTGCTCCAGATCATGCCGGCCAGGGCCTGACGCAGAATGCGCCGGTCCTCCGGATCGGCCTGCGGCTCGATATCATTGTAGAACTCATCGGCCTCCTGCTGACGCTGCGCAAAAACGCCGGCGCTGTTCACGAACGGTTGTTGCAGCGGTTGTGCCGACAGCACCAGCTCGATACACACGTCCTGACCCGCCGCCACATCAAGCACATGCCAGGCGGCGAACTTGCTGCCCTCTTGGTCAGGATTGACCGCGCCCGCCTCGCCCTGAATCACATGACGATGAAAGGCATCCTTCACATACGATGTCGGATTGGGCTGGCCCCACAGCCGCTCGGCATTGCTGTCGTTCTCGGTGAACAGGCACGGCGTGTTCTGACGACCGTACAGATAATAAAATGTCAGCAGCGGATGATCCGCCTGCACGGCCCAGGCCGCGCCGGCCGGCGCAGCAATCGACTTCAACCGCGGACGCACCGAACCGTCCTGCCACGCCCAGTTATTGCGGAACCACAGCGTCGGCAGCACGTGCAAGGTGGCCGCCTCCGCTCCACGGTTGCTCACGGTGATGCGCACATGAATCTCTTCGGGGCCGGCCTTGGCGTAGTTCACCTCGACATCCCAATAGCGGTTGTCCTTGAACACACCGCTATCGATCAGACCGTATGGCGGTTGATCGCGATCGCGGCGCGCGTTCTCCGCCACCAGATCGGCGTAGGGGTATTCGGTTTGCGGATATTTGTAGAGATAGCGCAGCCAGCTGTGACTCGGCGTGGCGTCGCAGTAGAAGTAACACTCCTTCACGTCCTCGCCGTGATTGCCCTGCTTGCCGGTGAGACCGAAAGCGCGCTCCTTGAGAATCGGATCGCGGCCGTTCCACAATGCCAGCGCAAAACACAGATACTGCTGCTCATCGCAGATACCGCCGAGACCGTCCTCGTTCCAGCGATAGGCGCGTAAGTGCGCCTGGTCGTGATCGAAATATTCCCAGACCGTGCCTTCCGGACTGTAATCCTCGCGCACCGTGCCCCAGGCCCGCTCGGCGAGATAAGGGCCCCATAGCCGCCAGTTTTCCTTGTGTAAGCGCTGCGCTTCGAGACGCTGGCGTTCTGCATTCAATGTTGCTGTCGATTTCATCGGTCATTCTCCATGCCGGAATGAATAGATCGCTCTTGCACAGCCGCATCAGGCCGCATCACCCCATGCTCCTTTCCCTCGCCGCTGCAACCATACTACCCGCAATCGGGAAACGCGATGACCGATTACGACGACGCATCCGTCTGAAGGCCTTGGAGTTGGTGCACTGTCTCGTGACGAACTTCCCGGTGCAGAATGCTGAGCGGCGGGTGACTCACCACGTCAAGGATGACAAACGTCACCGACTAATCTACCTTATAGCAGGGTTGGTGCCCGCGCACTCTGTCTCTACGTTGTAAGGAAGGACCCCTGATGAAAATCCTGTTCGCCGCCAGTGAGGCGCATCCCCTGATCAAGACCGGGGGCCTGGGCGATGTCGCCGGCAGTCTGCCCTTGGAACTCAAACGGCTGCGTCATGATGTGCGCATGATCCTGCCCGGTTACCGGCAGGTGATGGCCAGTGCCGGCCAACTCACGCTGATCAGGGAACTTCAGCTGCCGGGCGCCGGTGCGCCGGTGCGGCTGCTGCAAGGCTTCCTGCCCGACAGCAAGGCCGTCCTCTACATTATTGATTCCCCCAGCCACTTCGACCGGCCCGGCGGTCCCTATGCCGGCCCCGATGGCAAAGACTGGCCGGATAACGCCGAACGCTTCGCGCTGTTCTGCCGCGCCGTCACCGAAATCGCCCAGGGCCGCGCCGGCATCGACTGGCGCCCGCAACTGGTACATTGCCACGACTGGCAGACCGGCCTGGTGCCCGCCCTGCTGGCGCTCGAAGAACAGCGCCCGTCCACGGTGTTCACCATTCACAACCTTGCCTACCAGGGCCTGTTCGACTGGAACACCTTCGCCGCGCTGAATCTGCCGCAGAGTTTCTGGAACATGCAGTCGATGGAATTCTACGGCCAATTCTCCTTCATGAAAGGCGGACTGGTGTACAGCGACTGGCTGACCACCGTCAGTCCAACCTACGCGCGCGAGATTCTCACCCCCGAGTTCGGCTGCGGGCTGGAAGGCCTGCTGCGCGAACGTCAGGAACGCCTGGTGGGCATCCTCAACGGCGCCAACTACGGCATCTGGAGCCCGAACAAAGACCCGCACATCGATCAGCGCTACAACGCGCGCACGCTCGATGGCAAGGCCATGAACAAACAATCGCTGCAACGCAACTGCGGCCTGCCGGTGCTGCCGGGTGTGCCGCTGATCGGCCACATCAGCCGCCTGGTGGAACAGAAAGGCATCGACCTGCTGCTGGCCACCCTGCCCGCCCTGCTCAAGCGCAAGGTCCAGCTGGTGGTGCTCGGCGATGGCAACAAGGATTTTGAAAAGGAACTCCAGGCCGCCGCCGGCCAATATGCCGATCGCATGTGCGTGCACATCGGCTATGACGAGGAACTGGCGCACCGCATCGAAGCCGGTTCGGACATGTTCCTGATGCCATCGCGCTTCGAGCCCTGCGGCCTGAACCAGATCTACAGCCTGCGTTACGGTACCGTACCCGTGGTGCGCCGCACCGGCGGCCTCGCCGACACGGTGGTTGATGCCACCGCGCCTGCCCTGCAGGAAGGCAGCGCCACCGGTTTCGTGTTCGATCACGCCGCGGCGGATGCCCTGCAGCATTCCGTGCAACGCGCCCTCACCCTGTACAAAGAACCGCAGCGATGGCGCAAGCTGGTCCAGGCCGGCATGCGCCAGGACTTCAGCTGGAAGCGCAGCGCCGGGCATTATCAGGACCTGTATCAGCTGGCAGTGGTTTAGTTTCAGGGGAAAGAGCAAAGTCAAATCCCTTTTTCTCTTTCCTCTTTTCTCTTTGCCCTTTCCGGTATAATGCCCGGCCCTTAGCCGGAAACCTGCGCAGCAATCCCGAACATGTCCCCGACCAAGCTCGCCAAACAGCCCGTCACACCCCGCGCCGAACAACCCGGCGACAAGGAATTGCGGGCGCGCGTCAAACTGTTCGGCAATCTGCTTGGCGAGGTGCTGAGCGCGCAGGCCGGCGGCCAAGTGTTGAAGGCCGTGGAGGCGTTGCGCAAGGGTTATATCAACCTGCACCGCAAGGACAATCCGCAGGCCCGCGCCCGCCTGACGCGGCTGATCCGCAAGCTCGAGCCGGACATCGTCACGCACGTGGTGCGCGCCTTTAATATCTATTTCAGTCTGGTCAACATCGCCGAAGAAGCTTATCAGCACAGACTGCGACGTCTGCAGGTACGTGCGGGTGGCCCGTTATGGACCGGCTCCTTCGACGCCACGCTGCGCGATCTGCGCGCCGACGGCGTGAGTCCCGAACAACTTCAGACCCTGCTCGATCGGCTGGCCTACATCCCGGTGTTCACCGCCCACCCGACCGAAGCCAAGCGCCGCACAATAATGGAGGCGCTGCGCCGCATCTTCGTCACCAGCGAACAGCTCAACGATCTGCGCCTCAGCAAGGATGAGCGTCAGGAAATCACCCAGCGTCTCAAGGATCAGATCCAGCTGCTGTGGAAGACCGACGAGGTACGCGTGCATCGCCCGCAGGTACGCGACGAGATCCGCAACGGGCTTTACTATTTCAAGGAGTGCCTGTTCCAGGCCGTGCCGGCGATGTACCGCAATCTGGAAAAGAGCGTGCGGCGCATGTATCCGGAAAGCGCGCAGCACATCCGCATTCCCAGCCTGCTGCGTTTCGGTTCCTGGATTGGCGGCGACCGCGACGGCAATCCCAACGTCAAACCCGAGACCACGGCGTTGGCGCTGCGTCTGCAGGCGCGCGAGGCGCTGGCCGAATACATCGTGCGCATCACCTCGCTGTCGCATCAACTGACCTTTTCCAGCCTGCTCTGTCAGCCGTCGCCGGAACTGCTGGCCAGCCTGGAAGCCGAAGGTGAGCTGCTCAGCGAGCAACTGTTCAGCGACAGCCCGAACCGCTTCAGCCACGAACCTTACCGGCGCAAGTTGTACGTGATGCGCCTGCGTCTGGAAAGCAGTCTGCGCGGCATGCGCAAGCGGCTCGCCGGCCAGGAACCGACCGGCACCGGCCACGGTTATCACTCGGAGCGCGAATTCCTCACTGATCTGTACCTGATCCGCGATTCGCTGCACAGCCACGGCGACATCAACATCGCTAACGGCGAGCTGCAGGATCTGATCCGCCTGGTGGAAACCTTCGGCTTTGCGCTGGTGCAGCTCGACCTGCGCCAGGAGTCCTCGCGTCACAGCGCCGCCGTGACCGAATTGTTCTTGCGTCTGCCGGGCCAGATCGATTACCCGTCACTCTCCGAAGCGGAGCGGCTGCGCACACTGGCCGCCGCCATCGCCGATCCGAACCTGCCCGACATCGAACACGCCGAGCTGTCGCCGCAGACACGCGAGACACTGGAAGTGTTCAACATGATGGTCGCGCTGCGCGAGGAGATCAGCCCGAACGCCTTCGGCACCTACGTCATCTCCATGACTCACGCGGCCAGCCATGTCATGGAAGTCATGCTGCTGGCGCGACTGGCGGGACTTGCCGGCCGCAGTGTGCTGGGCTGGTTCTGCGCGATCCGCGTCTCGCCGCTGTTTGAAACCATCGAAGACCTCGCGCATGTCGAACAGGTACTGAGCGCGCTGCTCGACGATCCGACCTACGGTGCCCTGCTCAAGGCCTCGGGCAATCTGCAGGAAGTCATGCTGGGTTATTCGGACTCCTGCAAGGACGGCGGCATTCTCGCCTCCGGCTGGAATCTCTACGAAGCGCAGAAAAAAATTATCCGCCTCACCGATGCGCGCGGCGTCGGCTGCCGCCTGTTCCACGGCCGCGGCGGCACCATCGGCCGCGGCGGCGGCCCGACCTATGAATCGATCCTGGCGCAACCGCAAGGCACCGTGCATGGCCAGATCAAGTTCACCGAACAGGGCGAAGTGCTGTCCTATAAATACAGCAACAGCGAGACCGCGCACTATGAACTCGCCATGGGCGTCACCGGCCTGATGAAGGCCAGCCGCGGCGTGGTGCAGGACACCATCGAGGACCGCAACGATTACCTCGGCATCATGGATGAACTGACCCGCATCGGCGAACAAGCCTACCGCGATCTCACCGAACGCGCCGACGGCTTCCTGGATTATTTCTACGAGGCGACACCGGTCAGCGAGATCGGCCTGCTCAATATCGGCTCGCGACCCTCGCACCGCGCCACACAGGACCGTTCCAAATATTCGGTGCGCGCCATACCGTGGGTGTTCGGCTGGGCGCAATCGCGCCACACCCTGCCCGCCTGGTACGGCATCGGCAGTGCGCTGGAAGCGTGGCGTGGCAACGACCTGTCACGGCTGGTCAAGCTGCAGCGCATGTACGAGCAATGGCCGTTCTTTCGTTCACTGCTCAGCAACACCCAGATGTCGTTGTTCAAGGGCGACATGGACATCGCACGCGAATACGCGCAACTGTGCAAGGACTCGAAGACCGGCGACCGCATCTACAATCTGATTCGCACTGAATACCAGCGCACCATCACCCAAGTGCTGAACGTCACCAATGCCAAGCGTCTGATCGAGGAAAACCCGCAACTCGCGCTGTCGCTGTCGCGTCGCAATCCCTACATGGACCCGCTCAACCACATCCAGATCACACTGCTACAACGCTACCGCGACCCACAGCTCAGCGAAGCCGAACAATCGATCTGGCTCGACCCACTGCTGCGCAGTATCAACGCGATTGCGGCGGGGATGCGCAACACCGGTTAGCGCTTCTAAATTAGGGAAATCAATTCTCTACCGTATATCCCTCACTCCCGCACTTATGCGGGAGTGAGGAAGCTATTCGGAGGTTCCTTAAGTTTAAGTGCCATTCCATCCAGACCCGTCAAGATGGTAGTGTAGCGGTCGATAACCGATCAGTAGCACCCTGAGCATAAGAACCCTCCCATGCCATTGCACCTGCTAACCGAAAATTGGCCACTGCTGCTAGCCATCCTTGTCATGGCCTGGTATGGCGCCCGGTTCCGCAGTGCCAAACAGCAGTTGGCAATGAACCAACTCAACCTATCCAAAGCCGAGGCTGAATGGAACCAGGCCCTCGATTTCGCCGAGGACGCCATGTACCTGGTCGATCTCGACGACCGCCTGGTACGCGGTAACCGCAAGTTCTTCGAGTTCATCGGCCGCCCGGCGGAGCAATGCCTGGGGCAGCCGGTCATGCATCTGATCCACGGGTCCCACGAGAACCGGCCCTGCCCTGTCTGCACGGCGCGCCTGGAACGACGCGATGCGGTGTTCGTCAAAGAAGCGAACGATCCGATGAACCGGCTGCGCCGGCCCATCGAGATCATCGTCAAGACGCGCCGCGACGCGCACGGTGAACCGGTTGGCGTGCTCATGGTGCTGCGCGATCTGTCGCGGCAGCGGCAAACCGAAGAGGCGATTCTGGAAAGTCGCGAGCGTCTCATGGTCACGCTCGAATCGATGGGCGAGGCGGTTATTACCACCGATGTGAATGGCGTCGTGCAATATCTCAATCCGGTGGCGCAGCACCTCACCGGCTGGGGCAATGCCGACGCGCCGGGCCGGCCGCTGGCGGAAGTGTTCCGCATCACCGAAGACAGCACCGGCAGCCATGCCCGCGATCCCGTGACGGACTGCCTCGAACAGGACGCCGTGATCGCATCTGACCGCGACAGCACCTTGCACCGGCGCGATCACCAGGAATTCGCCATTGAACACACCACCGCGCCGATCCGTGACCGCAACGGCAAGGTGATCGGCGTGGTGCTGATCTTCCGCGACATCACCCAGATTCGCAGCATGGCGCGTCAGCTCACCTATCAGGCCACACACGACACCCTGACCGGATTGATCAACCGCCGTGAGTTCGAGTTGCGCCTGGAACATGCGTTGGACAATACCCGCACCGATGGCCGGCATCACGCCCTGTGCTACATGGACCTGGATCAGTTCAAGCTGGTCAACGACACCTGCGGCCACATCGCCGGCGACGCCTTGCTGCGCCAGCTCACCACGCTGCTGAAAAGCAAACTGCGTGACAACGACCTGCTGTCGCGCCTGGGCGGCGATGAATTCGGCGTCTTGCTGGAAGGCTGCCCCTTGCCCAAGGCCATCGCGATCGCCGAAACGCTGCGCGTGTTGGTTCATGACTTCCGCTTCGTCTGGATGGACAAGAGCTTCGAGATCGGCGTCAGCGTCGGTCTGGTACCCATCAGCGAACAGTTCGCCAGCGTCACCGAACTGCTCAGCGCCGCCGACACCGCCTGCTACGTCGCCAAGGACCTCGGCCGCAACCGCGTGCACACCTACGAACCCGATGATGCCATGCTCGCCAAGCATCAGGGTGAGATGCACTGGGTGCAGCGTATTTCCAAGGCCATCGACGACAACCGACTGTGCCTGTATTGCCAGCCGATCGTCGCGCTGCGCGAAGATAACCAGGCGCCGCCCTCATTTGAAATTCTGGTGCGCCTGCAAGATGAAAACGGTCAGCTGGTCCCACCCATGGCCTTCATACCCGCCGCGGAACGTTACAGCGTGATGGTGGCGGTGGATCGCTGGGTGCTGCGCGCCGCGCTCGATGCCTGGCAGCGGGTCTGCGCGGCCTGCGCCACCGAGCGGGTGATGTTCGCCATCAACATCTCGGGAACATCGCTGTGCAACGACAAGTACCTGGCCTTCGTGCTCGACGCCGTCGCCAAGTCCAGCGTGCCCGGCGAGTGCCTCTGTTTCGAAATCACGGAGACCGCGGCGGTGTCGAACTTTCAGCAGGCGCAGCGCTTCATCACTTGCCTGCGCGAACTCGGCTGCCGCTTCGCGCTCGACGATTTCGGTTGCGGCCTGAGTTCGTTCACCTACCTGAAGAACCTCGCCGTGGACTATCTCAAAATCGATGGCAGTTTCGTGCGCGACATGGCGCAAGATCCCATCGACTACGCCATGGTGGAATCGATCAACCAGCTGGGTCATGTGATGGGCATACAGACCGTTGCCGAATTCGTGGAGAGCCCGGCGACTCTGGAACTGCTCCAGCAGCTGGGCGTGGATTTCGCCCAGGGATATGCACTATCGGAACCCGTGCCATTGATTGATGCCCACCTGAGCCTGCTGGCTGATGCGGCCGTGGAGTCTGGCAGCAAGGACGCCGTTAGCATCGACAGCACTGGCTGACATTCAAGGTGTGTTTGCCCTTTTCATCTGCGGCACAGCGGACGCTATAATCTTTCTTACATAGAGCGCCTAACAAAACAAGTCCCCTCTCCCACAGGGAGAGGGCCAGGGTGAGGGGATCATAGGTAGCGATCAATTGAAACCCCCTCACCCCAACCCTCTCCCGGAGGGAGAGGGCGTGATGACGAAGCACAGACCGCAACTCAAGGGCCCGATCATGCATGTCACACTGGTACACGTTCAGGTCAAGCCTGAACATGTCGACGCCTTCATCGACGCCTGCCGCGATAATCACAACGCCTCGATACACGAACCGGGCAATCTGCGTTTCGATATCCTGCAATCACCCGACGATCCATGCCGCTTCGTTCTCTACGAGGCCTATGCCGATGCGCAAGCCGCCGCCGCGCACAAGCAGACCGCGCATTATCTGCACTGGCGCGACACGGTCGCCGACTGGATGGCCGCGCCGCGCCAGGGTCAACCCTACATAGGCTTGTATCCCAAGGCCGAAGCGTCATGAACTTCTCGCCCTTCACACTGACGCGCCTGCCGCGTATCGAGTTCGGCGCGGGCCGTCTGGCGAAGCTGCCCGCGCTGGCCAAACACTACGGCACGCGCGCGCTGCTCGTCACCGGCGCGCAGTCCTTCTGCGGCACAGCGCACTGGCCGCTGCTGCTCGACACACTGCGTCTGGAAGGATTGAGCTGGGAACATGTCAAGGTCGCGGGCGAACCTTCACCGCAGTTCGTCGATCAAATCGTCAGCGAATATCGACACGCCGACATCGCTGTCGTGATCGGCATCGGTGGCGGCAGCGTGCTGGATGCGGCCAAGGCCATCGCCGGCCTGCTGCCGCACGGCAATTCGGTCATGGATCATCTGGAAGGCGTCGGCCCGGAATTGCCTTACCGCGGCCCCGCCATGCCCTTCATCGCCGTGCCGACCACCGCCGGCACCGGCAGCGAAGCTACCAAGAACGCCGTGCTGAGTGTGCAGGGTCCGCAGGGATTCAAAAAATCTTTTCGCGACGAAGCGCTGGTACCCGAGTGGGCGATTGTCGATCCGACCTTGCTCGCCAGTTGTCCGCCCGATCTGATCGCCGCCAACGGCATGGATGCGTTGACACAACTGATCGAGTCTTTTGTTTCGCTCAAGGCCAATCCGTTCACGGATGCCTTGGCCTTGAGCGGTATCGAATCCGTGAAGCGTGGACTGCTGCCTTGGTATCAGGGCGAAGCGGATACCGCCGAGCCGCGCGCGGCCATGGCCTATGCCGCGCTGCTCTCCGGCATCACGCTTGCGCAGGTCGGCCTGGGCTCCGTACATGGCCTGGCGGCCCCACTCGGCGCCTTTCACCCGATCCCGCACGGCACCGCCTGCGGCACACTGCTCGCCGCCGCCACCGCAATGAACATCGAGGCGCTGCGCCAGCGTGAACCGGATCATGTCGCACTGGCGGAATACGCCCAGCTCGGTTCACTGCTGACCGGCAAGCAATACAAGAACCGCGAGAACGCCTGGGAAGCACTGCTCAAACTGCT
>JBGPWJ010000160.1:0-6171 GCA_041492115.1 Gammaproteobacteria bacterium | reverse complement strand
CGGAGTTAATCGAGCGCGGGCATATCTATATTGCCCAGCCGCCGCTCTATAAAGTCAAAAAAGGCAAGCAAGAACAATATGTTAAAGATGATGTCGAGCTTAACTCCTGGCTCCTGAAGATGGCGCTGGACGGTACCGGCATCCGTACCAGCGAAGCAGGCCCGACCCTGACAGGCGTTGGGTTGGAGACACTCGCCGCTCAATATATGGTGGTTATGGGCATTACCCGGCGCCTGGCGCGGCGCTACAGCAGTGAGCTGCTCGAATCCATGATCTACATGCCGCCGCTGCACGGCACGACATTACATGATCACGGCGCGCTCCAGGGCTGGTTCGTGGAATTGGTGCAGCGCCTTAACGCGACGCAAAGCGCCGAGGCCCGCTATACCGCGCAGGTGGAGTTCGATGCTGATGAAAAAACCTTCCGAGCGCACATCAACAAACACACCCACGGCAATGCCGCCAAGTATGTGGTCAGCAATGATCTGTTCAACTCGTCCGAATACCACGCCATTCTCGACCTCGGCCGGCAACTCGATGGTCTGCTCGGCACAGGCGCAACTGCGCAGCGCGGCGAACGTTCACAACTGGTGACGAGTTTCAAGCAGGCCATCGAATGGTTGTTGGATGAAGCCAAGCGCGGCCTGCACATACAGCGGTACAAGGGCTTGGGCGAGATGAACCCAGAGCAGCTCTGGGAAACCACCATGGATCCGGAAACGCGCCGCCTGTTGCGCGTGCAGATCGAGGACGCGGTTGCCTCCGATGAAGTGTTCACTACATTGATGGGTGATCAGGTGGAGCCACGGCGCGAATTCATCGAGCGAAATGCCCTGGCCGTGTCCAACCTCGATATCTGATATCCGAAGAGCACAGGCCCTTTGCGGGGCCTCAGTTCAGATGTGCCAGACGGCTCAACACTCGCCCTTCTTCAGGCAACAACAGTAAACGAATTCCTGCACCGTTCCCCACGGCGTTGCATGCTCATTCATGGTCTGATCCACCAGCACGAACGGCTGACCAAACAGGCCGTGCAACTCTATGCTGCTGTAACGCGCCACCGGCAGGCCGCTGCATTCCTTGGGACCGTGCGGCCCGAATGTCGCGATGACAATATAACCACCGTCTTTGACGGCACAGCAGACGCGTTTGATATAGGCGCGCCGCTCTTCCTCAGTGGTCAGGAAATGAAACACCGCACGATCGTGCCACAGATCGTATTGCTTGCTGGGCAGCGCCAATGCAGTGATGTCGCCAACCAGCCAGTTGACGCTGGCGCCCTTTTCCCCAAGCCGTTGCCGCGACACCGCCAGCGCGCTCGCAGCAAGATCGACCACGGCCAGGTTGTGATAACCGCGTGCCAGCAGATCATCAATCAGAGTTGATGTCCCGCCACCGACATCGATGATCTGCGCGTCGTGACAGAGGCCTGTCGCCTCAATGAATTGGACCGAGGTGTCGAGGTGCGGGCTGTACCAGCTGACCGCGGTACTGGCCTTGGTGTGATAGACGGTTTCCCAGTGCTTGCGTTTTGACATGATCCGGCCGCGTTCAATTCATCATGTAAAGAATAAATAAAAAAAGTGTAGGACTTTATCGGACGGGAAGATAGGCAGCATGAGACCGGAACAGGCAACGCCCTAGCGGCTGATGACGTATTGTCTTGTTATGCTGGAGATCCGGTGATTTTCAGCATGGTGGACTCGACCCAGTCTTCCACCTCGGCAATGATATCGGTCGCCGACCGACCGGCAGAGGCGATCGGCGCGCCGATCACCACGCGGATCACGCCGGGATATTTGATGAAACTGCGCCGGCGCCAGAACTCGCCAGCATTATGCGCTACTGGCACAACCGGATAGCCACTCTGCGCGGCGAGCAGCGCGCCGCCGACACCGTAGCGCTTGCGTTCGCCCGGCGCGACGCGCGTGCCTTCGGGAAAGATCACTACCCAGCGACCGGCCCGCAGGCGCTGTATGCCCTGATCGATAACCTGACGCACCGCCTTGCGACCGGCCTTGCGATCGATGGCGATAGGTTCGAGTAGCGCGAGGCCCCAGCCAAACAGCGGCACCCACAACAGCTCGCGTTTCAACACCCACACTTGTGGTCCGAAGATGCGCTGCAGTGCCAGTGTTTCCCAGGCCGACTGGTGTTTGGCCATGACGATGGCATTGCCAGCGGGAATGTTCTCTGCACCTTCAACCTGATAATGCAAGCCGCAACTGCGCTCCAGCCACCAAAGATTGAAGTGCGCCCACAGACCGATGAAGCGGTATCGCATGACGAACGGCAAAGGAAAGGTCAGCAGGCTGAGCGGCGCGACCACCACTGTTGACAGCAGCATGCCCAACCAGAACAACACGGCACGCGCCACCAACACAAAACGCACGCCAGGATTGGCATTGGCGCGCGAAGGCGGCATGGCAGCATTCTTCTCCATGCTCAAATACCTGCCGCCAATTCACCGGCCAGCAAGGCATCGACAACGCCGGCCAGATCATCGAACACGGGGACGTCGAGCAAGCCCGTTCCTTTGGCAATGGTCTGCTGACCTTTACCGGTCCGTACCAGAATCGGCAGCGCGCCGACCTGTAGCGCGGCATCGAGATCGCGTCGCGAATCGCCAACCGCCGGTACGCCGCGCAGGTCGACGTGCAACCGTGCGCCGATGTCTTCCAGCAAACCGGGCTTGGGCTTGCGGCAGCGGCAGTGATCATCCGGGCCGTGCGGGCAGAAAAATACCGCGTCGATCGCGCCGCCGAGCTGGGCTAGGGCACGCTGCATTTTTTCGTGGATGCGCATCAGGGCATCGATATCGAAGAGCCCGCGCGCGATGCCCGATTGGTTGGAGGCAACGACCACGCGCCAGCCTTCGTGATTCAACTTGGCAATCGCCTCCAAGCTGCCGGGAATAGGCACCCACTCGGCGGGCGATTTGATATAGGCATCGGAGTCTTCGTTGATGACACCGTCGCGGTCGAGGATGATCAGGCGCATGGGGTTTTGCTCACAGGGGTGCGGCAGTAATAGGGGCGTGGTTAAAACACGCCCCTACGCGGGCAGCGAGATAAATAATCAGAACGCGCCTGATAGACGCTTCACACATCCCGAAACTCCGACACTCGGATCCGCCCGTTGACCATGCGCGACTGGCGCGACTCGATTTTTTTCATCTTGTCCCAGAACGCCCGTTTGAGATCGAAGTCAGCCGCGATGGCAGTGCCCAGCACCAGGATGAACAGGTCAGCCACCTCTTCAGCCAGCGCCTCCTTGCTCTTGCCCTTGGTGACGCACGATGAAATCTCGCCAAGTTCCTCAGCCATCAGGGCCACGCGATAGGTCATGTCTTCGCCGCCGGCGTCTTTGAACTTGTGCTTGTCGTGAAAGGCCTGCACTGTCGCGAGCATGGTCTGGTAGGAATCAGTATCTGGTTTGGTCATGGCGCGGCCATAGTCAGTGATGAGATAAGGCAAGAGTACGTCAAGCGCGGCGCGAGATAAACACGCCGCGTGTCAGGTTTACTGCTGCAGCCGTGACAGGTCCGCGACGCGCAGGAACAACTGGCTCATCGTGTTGAGCAGTGCCAGGCGGTTATCACGCTGTGCCGCGTCCTCGCTCATCACCA
Source organism: Gammaproteobacteria bacterium (assembly GCA_041492115.1). Classification (GTDB taxonomy): domain Bacteria; phylum Pseudomonadota; class Gammaproteobacteria; order JBBQDK01; family JBBQDK01; genus JBBQDK01. The sequence continues at coordinate 2,543 of JBGPWJ010000160.1, read as the reverse complement.
TGACGCTGTCGAAGAACTGGTCCACCGGCTGGCGCAGGCCGGCCAGACGTTCCAGGGCGCTGCTGTAATTGCCGGCATCCAGTAGCGGTGTGACTTCGGTCAGCAGAACTGTGAGATGCGCATACAATTGGCTCTCCGCGGGTTCGGCAAACAGTTGCGGTGTGATATGTTCCGGCACCGTGCCGTCGACCTGCTTGAGGATATTGCGGATGCGCTTGTTGGCGGCGGTCAGGCTCTCGGCCTCGGGTAAACGGCGGAAGGCGGTGACGGCACGCACGCGCTGTTCGAAATCGTAAGGACTGACCGGACGCGTGGCGAGCACGGCGTCGAATTCATCGGCGGACACGCCGCTGTCGAGGTAATACGCACGCAGGCGCTCCATCATGTAATCGAAGAGCGCCGCGACAGTGTCGTCCGCTGCGCTTTTTACCGGAATGGCGGCCACGGCTTGGCGCAGCAGGTCTTCCAGGTCAAGAGCCAGTTGCCGTTCGATAAGAATGCGCACGGCGCCGAGCGCGGCACGGCGTAAACCGTAGGGATCTTTATCGCCTGTGGGCTTCATGCCGATGGCGAAGATGCCGGCCAGGGTGTCGAGCTTGTCAGCCAGCGCCAGCGCTTGGCCGGTTGGTGTGTTTGGCAGGGCATCGCCGGCGTAGCGTGGCAGATAGTGTTCGTCGATGGCCAGTGCAACTTCGGCGTCTTCGCCGTCGTGCTGCGCGCAATAGCGGCCCATCACACCTTGCAGTTCCGGAAATTCGCCGACCATGTGGCTGAGCAGATCACACTTGGCGAGCGCGGCGGCTCGTTCGGCGCGCGCCGGGTCAGCGCCGATGGCGCTGGCGATGACGCGCGCGAGTGCGGCGACGCGCAGACTCTTGTCGAACTGCGTACCGAGCTTCTGCTGGTAGACCACGGTCTTCAAATCATCGCGCAACGCGGCCAGCGGCCGCTTGCGATCCTGTTCCCAGAAAAACGCCGCGTCCGTGAAGCGCGGCCGGATCACGCGCTCATTGCCGGCGATCACCTGGGCGGGGTCGCGGCTGTCGATATTGCAGAGTGTGATGAAGTAAGGCAGCAGACGGCCGGCGCTGTCCACCACGTGAAAATATTTCTGGTTGCCCTTCATGGTCGATATCAAGGCCTCCTGCGGTACTTGCAGAAAGCGTTCTTCGAAACGACCGAGCAAGGCGACCGGCCATTCCACCAGGGCGGTGACTTCATCGAGTAGTGCCGGATCGATCACGGCCTGCCCGCCGGCCTTGTTGGCCGCCGCGTCGACCTGGACACGAATCGCCGCGCCGCGCGCCGCGAAGTCCGCGACAACGTGCCCCGGACTGCGCAGTGCGCCGGGATAATCAGCGGGTTGTTGAATGCTGATGGCATCCGGGTGGTGGAAGCGATGGCCATACGTGATGCGCCCAGTGCGCAGGCCCATCACCGTGGTATCGACCACGTCGCCGCCGAACAGCAGCAGCACCCAATGCACCGGCCGCACGAAGGTCACATCAAGATCGGCCCAGCGCATGCGTTTGGAGATGGGCAGTTTTGCCAGCGCATCCTCAATCAGCGCTTGCAGTAAATCGACAGTGGGTTTGCCGGCCTGCGTATGACGGTATACCAGCCATGCGCCCTTGTCGGTTTCCTGCCGTTCCAATTGCGCTATTTCCACGCCGCAGGAACGCGCGAAGCCGAGCGCCGCCTGAGTCGGTTTGCCGGACGCATCGAAACAGGCCGCCAGCGCGGGACCGCGCCGTTCCTGCACTTGATCCGGCTGCGCCGCAGACAGCTTCACGATATGCACCGCGAGCCGGCGTGGTGTGGCATAGCTGTGCAAGGCGCCGTGACTCAGTCCGGCTTTGGCCAGTCCGTCCAGCAGCGCGGCATTAAGGGCCTCGGACAGTGCCAGCAAGGACTTGGGCGGCAGTTCCTCGGTGCCGATTTCAAGCAGCAGATCGCGCGCCGTGCTCATGCGCCATGACCCTTTGATTTGCACATCGGAAAGCCCAGCGCCTCGCGGCGATCGTAGTAGGCCTGCGCCACGGCGCGTGCCAGGGCGCGCACGCGCAGGATGTAGCGCTGCCGCTCAGTGACCGAGATGGCGCGGCGCGCGTCGAGCAGATTAAAAGTATGGGAAGCCTTGAGCATTTGTTCATACGCCGGCAACGGCAGGCCGACGGCCATCAGCTTGGCGCTCTCGGTTTCGCAGGTGTTGAACCAGGCGAACAGTGATTCGGTATCGGCGTGTTCGAAGTTATAGGTCGACATCTCGACTTCATTTTGATGGAACACGTCTCCGTAAGTAACGCGGCCGAGCGGGCCGTCGGTCCAGACAAGGTCAAAGACACTCTCCACGCCTTGCAGGTACATGGCGATGCGTTCCAGGCCGTAGGTGATCTCGCCGGTCACCGGCTTGCAGTCCAGGCCACCGACCTGCTGGAAATAGGTGAACTGCGAGACTTCCATGCCGTTCAGCCAGATCTCCCAGCCCAGGCCCCAGGCCCCGAGCGTGGGCGACTCCCAGTTGTCCTCGACGAAGCGGATGT
>JBGPWJ010000318.1:0-2042 GCA_041492115.1 Gammaproteobacteria bacterium | reverse complement strand
TCTGGTGTTCACCGTCTTGGGCGTGTTGTGGTCCATCGGTCTGGTGTTGTGGCCGAAATATTTCCAGTTCCCGCTGGGCGTGTTCCTGATTCCGACGCTGGGCATCTTCTTCTTCAAGGTGCTGCACAGCTTCTGGTTGTACATGGCCAAGGTGCCGTGCACTACCCGTCAGCGCATCGGTGCCGCGATCGCCGGCATGGCGCTCACCCATACCATCGCGCGCGCCGTCATCCAGGGACTGACCACCGACAGCACGCCGTTCCTGCGCACGCCCAAGTGCGAATCGCGCCCGGCGTTGATACAGGGTTTCCTGATGGCGAGAGAGGAGGCCTTTGTGCTGGGCCTGCTGTGGCTGGCCACGCTGATGGTGCTGATCTCGTATGGCTTCACGCCGGAGGCGCTGGTCTGGGCTGTGCTGCTGCTGGTGCAGTCGGTGCCGTATATCGCGGCAGTGATGCTGTCGCTGGTCAATGCCGTGCCGGGCCTGATGCCGCGGCGGGCTCACAGCGCTGCTCTTGCGTCACAGGAAAAATAACTACCAAACCTTGTGCCCGCACAGGATTTCGTAGGGGCGGGTCTTAGACCCGCCCGGTTCTGGCACAATCTCATGTTCATGCAGGGCGGGTCTGAGACCCGCCCCTACAAATATCAAACCGCACGCAATGGGTGATCCACTGATTCATGCTGCTCTCTCAACGCACTCAACTGCTCGACCTGCTCGCCCAGCCCACCGCGCCCTTCCGTGAACAACATGTCATCGCTTGGTCAGAGCGTGTGTTGACACAGGCAGGGGTGCCGTTCTGCGCCGATCCCACCGGCAATCTCATCATCGGTGCGGCATCGCTGCGCGCCTATCAGCAGCTGCTGCACACGCGCAGTACCGAGCCGGTACGCGTTTTCATCGCGCACATGGATCACCCCGGGTTTCATGGGGTGCGCTGGTTGAGTCCGCAACGGCTCGCGGTGCGCTGGCATGGCGGCGCACCGGTCAAGCATGTGAACGGCGCGAAGGTCTGGCTGGCGGACGGGCAGGGCGCGTGTGGCCATGGCAAACTCACCAAGGTAAAGCTCAACGCCTCGGGCATGACGATCTCTTCGGCCGAAGTGCTGTTCGATCGCGCCGCTGCATCGACAGTGGGGCGCCGCGCCAGGACACTGTTCGGCGGCTTCGGCTTTCGTGCACCGGTGTGGCGTTCAGGCAAGCTCATCCATACCAAGGCAGCCGACGATCTGGTCGGCGTGTTCGCCATCATCGACAGTGCCTGCCAAATCTGGAGGCGCCGGTCACGCACCGCAGCGCCGCCGTTTATCGGTCTGCTGACGCGCGCCGAGGAAGTCGGCTTCGTCGGCGCCATCGCCCACTTCGAACAAGGTTGGTTGGCGCAGGCGCGCCGGCCGGTGTTGTGCGTCAGCCTGGAGAGTTCGCGCACCTTGCCGGGCGCGCGCATAGGCAAGGGGCCGGTGGTGCGGCTCGGTGACCGGCGCACGGTCTTCAATGCCGACGCCACGCAAGTGCTCAGCGAACTGGCGCAACGCGTGCTACCCGGCGCTCACCAGCGCCGCATCATGGACGGCGGCGCCTGCGAAGCGACGGCTGCAACCGCGTATGGCCTGCCCGCGATCGGTCTCTCGGTGCCACTCGGCAACTATCACAATCAAGGCTTCGAAGGCGGCCCGGATTGCGCGCGTGCGCAAGGCCCCGCACCGGAGTTCGTGCACCTCGATGATATCGACGGCATGCTGACATTGTGCCGCGCCCTGATGAAAAAGGATCTGCCCTGGAGCCATGCCTGGGATGGCACGCGGAAGAGTTTGCAGAAGCGGCTGCTTAAGTATCGGAGCCTATTGGAACGGTGAGCGTCGATTGATTTCTCGCTCAATAAGTGTGTCCCCTCTCCCTTCGGGAGAGGGCCAGGGTGAGGGGATGTGCGACTTCACCTTCATGCGCGAATAAACAGATAACCATGCACCGCGAAGACAATCTCCCCGCTGCCGCCGTGATGGTACTCGGCGCCGCCCTGCTGTTCGCCATCATGGGCGCG
>JBGPWJ010000219.1:0-4570 GCA_041492115.1 Gammaproteobacteria bacterium | reverse complement strand
GCCATAGCGGCTGTAATAAAGGATCAGGATCTCGGACATGGTGCTGCTCGGTGAGAAATAAAGGAGGGTAATTATGGAGGGTTGGGATTCAATAAGCGATGGTAAGACGGCATTCAGAGAGTAAGTCCCCGCACCCTTCGCGCTACGCGCTCTTCCCTCTGGGAGAGGGCCAGGGTGAGGGCATCAATGGCATCGAAACCGTTTTGATCCCCCTCACCCCAACCCTCTCCCGAAGGGAGAGGGAGTGACAGGGCATCGCGAGATTCATTCTGTCAGGTACTCTAAATGATCTTTAAGACCTGCTCCGGTGGCCTGCCCACGGCGGCTTGGTCAGGGGTGACGAGAATAGGGCGCTCGATCAGAATCGGGTGTTTGACCATCGCAGCGATGAGCTCGCGGCGGCTCAGCTTGGGATTGTCCAGACCGGCCTCCTGATATTCGTGTTCCTTAGTGCGCAGCAAAGCGCGCGGCTCGATACCGAGCTTATCGAGGATCCGACCCAGTTCGGCGGCGCTGGGCGGCGTCTTCAGGTACTCGATCACGACAGGTTCGATGCCGCGCTCATTCAGCAGCGCCAAGGTCTGGCGTGACTTGGAGCAACGCGGATTGTGGTAGAACACATAGGGATGGTCTGGTTTGTTCATGGGGACCCCGCAAATGGGTGGGATGGTTTCCTTGACGGCTCTGTAGATGCGATGATAGCTTTTGACCAGGAATAATCCAGATCTCTGTGGTTCAGCGCGTCGCCAGCCCATTATGAAGACACTGCGTGCCAATCATCTGTTGTATTGTCTCGCCGGTATTGCCGCTTTGCTGGCTGTCGGCTGCACGACGGCGCCGGTGCAGGAGATGAGCGATGCACGCCAGGCGATTGCCGCGGCGCGCGATGCCGACGCCGCGCGGCGCACGCCGGAATTGCTGAACTCCGCCGAGCATTCCTTGCGGGATGCTCAGCTGCAACTGAAGAATTATTTCTACACCGAGGCGCGCAAGCGCGCCATTGCCGCCAAGGCACAGGCCGTGCAGGCTCGCCGAGAGGCGGAGGCGCAGCAACATGTAGAACAGCAACACGCGGCGCAAGTCGCAATCGCCGCCGCACAGCGCGCCATTCAGGATGCCGCTGCGCTGGAAGGCTTGTGGCGAGAGTCGGACAGTGTGCTGAAATCCGCCGAGACGGCGATGCAGTCCGGCGATTATGCCCAGGCACAGACGCAGGCGGCGGTTGCCGAACAACAGGCGTTGCTGGCTATCAATCAGGCCTACCTGGAAAAGGCGCGCTATCTAATCAATGCCACGAAGTCGCGACACCATCTGACAAACTCGCAGCGCGCCACCGTGAAGGAGGCCGAGGCCGCATTGCGTAAGCATGATGGCAAGCAGGCTTATACATTGATCAGCCCGCTGCGTTGATTTTTCCTCTCCAACACGCGGTCAATCGATAGTGCCGTCCCGCGCCGCCTTCAATACCAGCGCATCGAAATCTTCCGCAGCCATCAGTCCGCGTTCGGCGACGATGTCGCGCACCGGTCGGCCACTCTGCTCCGATTCCTTCGCGACTTCCGCCGCCGCGGCGTAACCAATGCGCGTGTTGAGCAGCGTGGCGAGGCCGACGCTGGCGTGCAGAAACATCTGGCAGCGTTCGCGGTCGATCTTCAGACCTTTCAGGTTGCGTTCGGTGGCGGCGTTCAGGGCATTGGTCAACCAGTCCATGGCGTCGAACAGTGCGGAACCGAGTGCCGGCATCATCACGTTCAGTTCCAGTTGTCCGGCCTGAGTCATGGCGGCGACGGCGGCGTCCTGGCCGAGTATCTGATAACACACCTGATTGAGCATCTCGAACATCACCGGGTTGACCTTGCCGGGCATGATCGACGAGCCCGGCTGCACCGGCGGCAGCACGATCTCGCCCAGTCCCGTGCGCGGACCCGAGGCAAGCAGGCGCAGATCGTTGCTGATGCGGATCAGTTCCAGTGCCAGGTCGCGAATAGTTGAAGAGAGCGCCTGCACATCGCCCATGGACTGCATCTGCGCGGCGAGATCGGCGGCAGGGCGGATCGGCTCGGCGCACAAACGCGCCAATTCGGCGGCAACTTTGTTGGCGTAATCGGGCGCGCAATTCAAACCGGTGCCAGCGGCGCTGCCGCCCAGGCCGATCTCGCACAGTGCGGCGCGCGTGGCTTCGATACGCAGTGCGGCGCGGCGCAGTGTGAAGGCATAGGCATTGAACTCGCGGCCCAGCGTGGTGGGCACGGCATCTTGCAGATGGGTGCGGGCGCTCTTGACGGTGTCGCGTTCCTGTTCACCGAGACGCGCGAATTCCGCGGCCATGGCCTGCACGGCATTGAGCAGGCGCGGCAGCTTGGCGAGCGCCGCAAGACGGATCGCGGTGGGGATGGTGTCGTTGGTGCTCTGACCCATGTTGACGTGATCGTTGGGATTGATGGGTTTGTAAACACCACGCTCGCCGCCCAATGCGACGTTCGCCAGGTTGGCGATGACCTCATTGCTGTTCATGTTGTGGCTGGTGCCGGCGCCGGCCTGGAAACGGTCGACTACGAATTCTTCCAGAAATTCGCCGGCCAGTATCCGGTCGCAGGCGGCGATGATGGCCGCGCCGTAGCGGGCATCGAGCCACTCGGGTTGCTGATTGGCCACGGCGGCGGCGCGCTTGATGCGCACATGGGCCAGGACAAAATCGCGGTCCGGCTTGCGGCCGCTGATGGGAAAGTTAGCGACCGCGCGCACGGTCTGGGCGCCGTACCAGGCGGTCTCCGGAACCTTCACCTCGCCCAGACTGTCCTTCTCTTTGCGGTGTGTGTCGCTGTTCATCATTTCTCTCCCGGGTCAGGCGTACAGTACAATGGGCGCGGTTTTGTTGTGTTGCTACAGGGTTCGGTACTGAGAGGTAAGATCAGGTGTCATTGCTTAAATGGGTTGCCATTGTTGTGCTGAGTGCGGGTCTGGGTGCCGCCCAGGCCGCCGAGCGGGATTTTACACTGTCTGACGCCAATGGCGTCAGACATGACCTCAAAGACTATCGCGGCAAGTGGGTGGTGGTGAATTACTGGGCGACCTGGTGTTCGCCGTGCCTGGAAGAGATACCCGATCTGATCAAGTTCCACGACAAACACAAGGATCACGATGCCGTGGTGGTCGGCGTGGATTACGAAGACATCACCGCTCAGCAACTCGCCGGTCACGTCAAGCAGCTCGGCATCAGCTATCCGATTATGCAGGCCGATCCGTCGGTCAACCCGTCGTTCGGCGACGTGCCAGGCCTGCCGACCACCTTTCTGATCAATCCCCAGGGCGAATTGGTGGCCAAAGAGACCGGGCCGATCACTGCCACGGCACTGGAAAGCTACATGCGCCGCAAGTCCGCCGCCCCGGCCAAACCGCCAGTGTCACCGCCTGCCGCGGTGCCCAGCCGCGGACTTTGACACCGTGCGGGCCTGCGTCGGCACAAGGTGAACGCGACGCCGACCTGCCAATTTTATGATCTCAACGGCCGGCCCGTAGTGCGTTATACTGGTGCAACGTCGAGCTGCCGACGAATTTCTCTGGCTGGGAGAATTCGTGGCGCAGGCCCGATACCGTGACATGAACTTCAGCCGCTACAAACAGCAACGACTGGAAGCGAAACCGACTCAATGAACTCCCCCGCAGCCGCAGCCCGCGGCCGCCGAGCCTGGCTCGGCACGAGCCTCTGTGCTCTGATGTGTATTGCCGCTCATGCAGCGCCTCCAGCGTCTGAGCCCTTGCCTGATCCACTGACCTTGGACTACGCCTTGTCGCTGGCCGCGACTCCCGATCCGGGTGTGCAGGCGGCGCAGGCCGATGTCGCACTGGCGCAGGCGCAGCAGCAGGGTGCGGCCGCCGACAGCGGCGTGCAGGCCGCCTTGCAGGGCCGCGCCTTCCGTGTGGATCCGTCGCGCGTCGCCGTTGATCAGGGGCGCGAGGACAGCAGCATCAGTCTGGTCGTGCGCAAACCGCTCTTTGACTTTGGCCGCAGCCGTGCCGGCGAGGTCGCCGCGCAGGCCGAACTGCAAGGTAGCGAATTGCGTCTGCTGGATGCGCAGCAGCAGCGCCGCCTGAATATCATGGCGCGCTATTTCGATGTCTTGCTCGCCGATCTGGCGGTAGCCCGCGATGATGCGGCGCTGGCGCTGGCCGAGCATGTCTTCAAGAGCGCTGTGGCGCGCCAGCAGCTCGGGCAGATCTCGCGCATCGATCGAGGCGCCGCGGAAGACAAGTTCCTGGCGGCGAAGCGCCAGCAACTGGCCAGCGCCGCGCGACTGAGGTCCGCGCGCACCTCGCTGGCGGACACGCTGAACAAGCCGGGTCAATTACCCGTTACGCTGAGCGCGCCGGAATACAAGGTTCTGGATCGCACCGTGCCGTCTCTCGAGGCACTGCTCGACAAGGCACAGACGCACAATTCACTGCTGCTGGCGCAGCGTGCTAGCGTCGATGCCGCTTTGCAGCGCGTCCAGGCCGCGCGTGCGCAGCGCCTGCCGGTGCTCAATGGCGAACTGGCGGCTGCGGATTATTCGCGGCAGACCGATGAGCG
>JBGPWJ010000037.1:0-15109 GCA_041492115.1 Gammaproteobacteria bacterium | reverse complement strand
GCCGCCGACACAAACGCCAGCGCTGAGCAGATCGGCGCGCAGTTGTTGGCACAGCTTGGCAGCGTACCGGCAACAGCCAATCTCGGCTTCCTCTACCTCACCGACGCGCTCGCAGAATCAGCACAGCAGATTCTCGAACATCTGCGCGCGAGCACCGGTGTCGCGCACTGGGTCGGCAGTGTCGGCATGGGCATCTGCTGCACCGGCCAGGAGTTCTATGACACACCGGCCGCGGCGGTGCTAATCGGATCGTTCCCCGCTGAGGCGTACCGGATCTTCGCCGGCGTGCACGACGGTTTGGAAGGTTTCATCGCACAGTTCAGTGCGTGGTACCAAGCAGGGCAGGTGCACGTCGCCATGGTGCACGGTGACCCGGCCAATCAGGAACTACCGCGTCTGATCGCACAGTTGCCGGAGGTCATGCCCGGCGGCTTTCTGGTTGGTGGCATAACTTCCTCCAATACCCGTAACCTGCAGATCGCCGACCGCATCACCGAAGGCGGTCTGTCCGGCGTGATTTTCAATGAGCAGGTCGAAATCGTCACTGGCCTGTCGCAAGGCTGTTCACCGATCGGACCCAAGCACATCATCACCGCCTGCGAGCGCAACATCATCTCGCACATCGACCACCGCCCGGCCTTGGATGTATTCTACGAGGACATCGGCGAGTTGTTGGCGCGCGATCTGAACCGCGTCGCCGGCTACATTTTTGTCGGCCTGCCTATCGCCGGTTCCGACAAGGCCGATTACCTGGTGCGCAATCTGGCCGGCATCGACAGCGAGCGCAAACTGCTCGGCATCGGTGAAATTGTCGCGCCCGGCCAAGCCATCATGTTCTGCCGCCGCGACGGCGCCAGCGCGCTGGAAGATCTGCACCGCATGCTGGCGGACGTTCAACAGCGCAGCGGCCGTCCGGCACGCGGCGCGGTTTATTATTCCTGTCTGGGTCGCGGCCGCGACCTGTTCGGCCAGCACTCCGAAGAACTGCAAACGATCCGCACCGTGCTCGGCGACATCCCGCTGGTCGGCTTCTACGCCAACGGCGAGATCTGCCACAATCGTCTGTATGGCTTCACCGGTGTGCTGTCACTGTTCCTCTGACCACACGATTTATTGCGCCGCCGATCTGGACTGCCTCCAACCCTCCGCATATTGCCTAAGGCGACAGCTGATATCGCCCGAGATTCTGATCAGCAATCTCATACGCGCTGTAGTACGTGACGTAGGGTGCGCCTGCGCAAGCGTAAGCGCACCCTACGCAAAATCACAAATCACAGTACAACCACTGATGATAATACGGATAGTTCGCACGCACCTGTCACCCCACGGTCACAAGGCTGATCCGCAGTCCGGGCACCGACATTGCATACTTAGCGCCGCGGCATTTCGGACGCGCGATAGACTGCTTGCCTTGCGCGCAAGATGGTCCTATAAATACGTCAGGGGACGCGTTGCCTGCGACCCCTAAGACAATCTCAGCAGCACGCAGGACTGGAGCAGACGTTATGCCAGTAGAACACGATCCGAAAGTAGGTGGGTGGTTCAAGACCGCCACGGGCCAGACGTTCGAAGTAGTCGCGCTGGACGAAGAAGACGGTACGGTCGAAATTCAGTACTACGATGGCGCGGTCGAGGAACTGGACATGGATACTTGGGAAGAGCTGGCGATGGAACCCATCGAGCCACCGGAAGACTGGTCAGGTTCCATGGATATCGAGCGCGAGGATTACGGCGTCGATCTGGAGCAGCAGAACCCTCACGAGAGCTGGGGCAGCCCCTTGGATGATATCGATCGCGAGGAATAACCGCCGCATCTGCGCTGCACACTCTCGCCTCTCAGGACCGCCGCACACCGGCATACCAATACCCGCAAGACAGCGCCTATGACGACCCGATCATGCTTTTGTGACGAGCGTCACAGGTCCGCAATCAAGATACCCACGCGTGGCCCGATACGATTAACGGGGAAACATTATTTCCGTTTCAGTATCAGACAAGGCCGCGATGGCTATTCCTGCATCCATCAAACACTATCTGGACGCCGAGGGGGTTGACTATCAGGTCGTCAGCGCTGCACACGCCGGGCTTGACGCCGCCTGCGTGGTCCGGGCGCAGGCCGTCAAGGACTGGCGCGGCGCCCTGCTGGCTGTGTTCCCGAACAATCACCAGATCGATCTGGATGCCTTGAACAAGCAATTGCAGCGTGACTTTGTGATTGCGCCGTCACTGGCAAGCTTGGCCACGTTTCAGGACTGCACGGTGGGCGTCTTACCGCCGCTGTCCGCCGTATACGGCCTCAAGACCATCATCGACAGCAGCCTCAACGGCATCGATCCGATTTATTTCCAGGCCGGCAATGGCACCGATCTGATCCGCGTCAGTGCGCGTGGCTTCACCCTGCTGCAGCAGAACGCCTGGCACGGCGAACACATCGCACAACGTGCCGCAACGCCTGAGCCAGAGCCTATGTCAGCGCCCGAAGCGGCGGCCAGCGCCGCACCAATCCGCCCCGTACAGCTCGCCATCAAGGCGCGCATTCAACGCCTCACCGAATTGCCGCCGATGCCGGAAATGGCGCAGCGCATTCTGCAACTGCGCGCCAATCCGTATGGCAGCGTACATGACCTGGCGCGCATCGTGGAACTCGATCCCAGCCTGGCCGCGCAGGTGATCCGCTACGCATCCTCGCCGCTGTTCGGTTACCGCGGCAAACTCGGTTCCATACAGGATGCCATCTCACGCGTACTCGGCTATGACATGGTGATGGACATCGCCTTTGGTATCGCCACCGGACGCGCCTTCCGCATCCCCCTCGACGGCCCCTTGGGATTGCGGGCCTTCTGGCGCGACGCGGTCTACAGCGCCGCGCTCACTCAGGCGCTCAGTAAGCTGCTGCCGCCGCCGCAGCGTCTGCGTCCCGGACTCGCTTATCTGGCCGGGCTGTTGCACGACTTCGGCTTTCTGCTCGGTGGTCAGTTGTATCCCAGCGAGTTCGCGCACTTTAATCAGGCGCTGCTCACACAACCGCAACGTGAACTGCATGATCTTGAACTGGAGCAATTGGGCGCAACCCATACTGATCTTGGCACCTGGCTGATGGAAGCCTGGCAGATGCCGGCGGAAATCATCACCACCGTGCGCGAACACCACAATCCGCACTACGACGGCGTCCACGCCGGTTACCCGCAACTGGTCCGGCTGGCCAAGCAACTGCTGCAAACCCGGGGCATCGCCCGCTATGAGAATGACGGCGCCATTGCCGCCAGCCTCGGCACTCTTGACCTGAGCGAATCGCAGGTTGATGCAATGCTGGAATCGGTTGTGGCGGGGGCAGCGGCGCTGGATGACATGGCGAGCCAGATCGCCGCTTGACCCAGTCTCCGCAACCACAGTTTCTGTGCACTATACTCAAATCAGGCCATACCACACCCAACCTTACATTTTGCGTGGTTCAGAGCGGAGGCGATCATGAGAAGACGGCTCTATTTCCTGTTACCGAGTAATGAACGCGCCCGCCAGGTGGTGAATGAACTGCTGCTGGCGCGTATTGAAGAACGCCATATCCATGTACTGGCAAAGGCAGGCACGCCGCTCGAACAATTACCTGAGGCGACGCTGCTGCAGAAAAGCGATTTCGTCCACGGTCTCGAACAGGGATTGGCCGTCGGCGGCGCCACTGGCGTGCTGGCCGGCCTGGTGGCGGTGAGTATCCCACCGGCGGGGCTGGTACTGGGCGGCGGCGCCCTGCTCGGGATTGCCTTGGCCGGTGCCGGCATCGGCGCCTGGGTCTCGGGCATGATCGCCACCGACGTGCCGAGCAGTCGCCTCAAGGAATTCCAGCACGCCATTGCCGACGGCCAGTTCCTGATGATGATCGACGTCCCCAAGGATCAGGTTGACACTGTCACGGCAATGATAAGACGCCATCACCCGGAAGCCGACATGCACGGTGTCGAACCGACCATTCCGGCGTTTCCGTAATACTGCGCACTGCGGTTCTCAATCCCGCAACCGCCACCTCGGCGCGGCATCCGCGTCAATAAGACCCTCGCGCGTCAGCCATTGCCGCGCATCCTGTGCATCCTCCTCGAACCAGCGTTGTGCCGAGCCGAGCCGGAAGCTGTAACCCCAGGCATCCATGTCCGCAAGCAGGCGCACGCGGCCCACGCCAGGCAGAAAATCCGCCAACAATATTTGCAGATAACAGACAGCGTTCTCTTCATCGGTGTCGCCGCCGGCATCGGTATGCAGTGCGGCGCGCCGCGCCTTGTCCATGCAGAGACAATGACAGGTTTCATGCAGCACGGAATGCAGCGGCGTATCGGCGCGGGCATACACACGCATGCCGACCAGTCCCGCTTCACTGTCGCCCCAGAAGCTGCCGGGGATGGTGGCATCCTCCGCCACGTTGATCAGACTCAAACCATACTGCGCCAGCAGCGCGCGCAGGGCTGCCAAGTCCACATCACCGCACAGCAACACGCCTTGGCTCATTCCGGCACCAGCCACTCGATCCGCGTGCGGCCCGGGCCTTCCACGCGCAGCACATCGAGCAGACGCGGCAACAAGGATTCAAGTGCGTTATCGATCTGCCAGGGCGGGTTGATCAGGATCATGCCGCAGCCGTTCAGGCGCAATGCCACATCGTCCGGCAGCACGCACAGTTCGGCACACAGAATCCGGCGTACACCCGAATCAACCAACGAACGGTGCAAACGCTGCGCCGGAGCGCGGTCCTTGATCGGATACCACAAGGCATGGCAACCGATCGGCCAGCGCGTCTGCGCGGTGCGCAGCGCCGCCAGGGCCTGGGTGAATTCCGCCGGGTTCTCGAACGGCGGATCGATCAGCACCAAGCCGCGCGCTTCGAGCGGCGGCAGAAATGCCGTCAGGCCCTGATAACCGTCCTGCGCATGCACCGCCACATGCCGCTCCTTGGCGAAATACTGCGCCAGCGCGGCATGCGGCTCGGCCTGTAATTCCATCAGCACCAGCCGGTCCTGCGCACGCCGCAGTGCCCTGGCGATGGCCGGCGAGCCGGGATAGTAACGCAGCAGATCGACATCATCGACGAGGGTCGGATTCAAAACCTGCACGGCCGCGAAATACCCGGCCAGCTCCGGCACGGCGGCACGCCGGCGCCAGAGCCGGCCGATGCCACCGCGCCATTCGCCGGTCTTGCGCGCGTCGCTGCCGCGCAGGTCGTAGACACCGGCGCCGGCGTGGGTTTCCAGATAACAGAACGGCGTGGCCTTCTTGCGCAAGGCGTCGAACAGCAGGCAGAGCAGGCCATGCTTGAAGACATCGGAGAAATTGCCGGCGTGATAACTGTGTCGATAGTGCATCAGGGGAAGGACTCGGAACCGTCAGTATCAAAGGGCGCGCGCGTGGAATAAAAGTGTAACGTCAACAACATCATTCTGTAGCCACCGGGCCTTACCCTGTCAGGAACTTAACTTTGTCCTGGCCGGGCCGTTATAAAGGGCGTGAGGGTGATCCGCATCCACGCCAGCGAGGGCCTAACCATGGTGATCGAGATTGATATGAACACCGGAACGATATGCTACCAGACGGCAGCTGCCGACACCGACTATGAGGTTGAAGTTTTGTGTTCGGGCTGGAACCCGGCGGTCGAGGAACTGCGTACCGAACTCCACCAGCAAGAGATAACTGCGCCGGCGACCCTGGCGCTGCCACCGACACTGGCCGAGGCGCCGCTGGACGCCTTTCTGGACGACATGCAGGCGTTCTAGTCGCTCGACATAAACACCGCAAACCGCGGCCTGCCGGTTGCTCACGCCCAGTTCGGGATTGTGACACCGGCGCGCCGCGGTTTTTTCTTGTCCGGTGCCACCCTTCACTCGCCGATGTTCAGCAGCAGATCCGCACGGAACACTTGCTCGAGCAGCACCGCACGTATTTGAACCTGGAAAAAGCAGTTCAAACCGCCAAGGACGCCTCAGTCTTGCCGCACCACGCGCAGGCCGAGATTGTTCAGGCGTGTGCCGGTGGCGAAATAGGGACGGCTCTGGGTACGCAGATTGTCGACCGGTGAATCGTAGGCCCCGCCGCGTGCCATGTGCCGCGCGCAATCGCCGCCGGCCCACACCCCGCCGTCGCCGGATGCATCCTGGTAACTGTCGTGGCGACAATCCGCCACCCACTCCAGCACGTTGCCGGCCATATCATAAAGACCGAAGGCGTTGGCGGCGAAGCTGCCGGCCGGCGCGGTCTGGCGGGCATCCCAGCGGCTGCCACAGTTGAAGCAGACGGCGTGGTTCTCACCGCCGTTATTACCCCAGGCGTAGAAAGTGCTGGTACCTGCCGCCGCCGCGTATTCCCACTCCGCTTCGCTGGGCAGGCGGTAACGGTGGCCGGTCTGCTCCGACAGCCAGCGCGTGTAGGCGACCGCGTCGTCCCAGCTGATGTTGATCACCGGCCGATTGTCGCGACCCCAACCGTGATCGCCGGGCAAGCCGCGGCCGCTGGCTGATGCGAAGCGGTCATAATCATCGAAGCTCACTTCATAACTGCCGATGGCGAAGGCCTTCAGCTTGACCTCGTGACGCGGCGTCTCTGCGAAATTGAGCGAGTTCCCCGCACTGCCCATCTGATAGCTAGCCGCCGGCAGCCGCGTCATGAGCGGGCCACTGCCGCCATCGCGCAAGGCGTCGCGGAAAGTACCCAGGGCATGCACGACCGTCTTGGGTGCGGCGGCGGCAGGCCCTGTCATCACAGCAACGGGTTCGGCCTTCGGCGTGGTGACGCGCGTCGGTGCGGCGATGTGCGCCGGCGCGACCGCAGGCGCAGGCTGGACGCTGGCGATCACCGGCGCTGGCGTACTGGCGGACGGCGTTGTCTTGCCGCCGGACAGCGCCAGGTAAGCACCCAGTCCCAACGCCGCCAACCAGCCCGCGGCCAGACCCAGACCCAGTCCGCTGCGCAGTGTAAAGCCCGCACCGCCATGCTTGGTGCGACGCTGCAGACTCGGTGCCGCCACTGTGTCCGTCAAATTCACAGGCTCCTTGAGCCGGGAGATCTCCTGCTCAAAGGCCTGCCGCGCGGCATCGGACTCGGCGCGCAGCCGCACCGCGACCTCGACGTTTTTCTTGGTCTCCTGCAATTCGCTTTCGAGCCGCGCGATCTGCATTTGCTGTTCGCGCACCCGTTGCGCGGCCGAGGCCTCTATATGGTCATCGCCCAGATTGCTCATGATCTGCGACTCGGCGCGCAGGGCATCGGCCTCCTGCTGCGCGGCCTTGCGCGCGGTCTCCGCCGCCAAGCGCTGTTGCGTCTGCACTTCGAGCTGGCGTTTCACATCCTCGACATCCTGCACCAGTTCCGCGGCACGGCGCCGCGCCTGATCGAGTTGGGCGTCGGACTCTTTGGCCTGCGCCTGCTGCTGGGCGAACCGCGCCTCGGTCGCGCGACCCTGTTCCAGGGCCTGTTCGAGCTGCGCCTGCAATTCCTGGTAGCGATGCTGCGCTTCGGTCTCGGCTGCCGTCAGCTCGGCACGCAGCTTGTTCAGGGCCGCGTTGTGTTTCTTCTCCGACTTGCCGCCGTGCGCGTCTTCGGACTGCGCGGCGCTTTCCAACTCCAGGACCCGCGCCTTGAGGCGCGCGATCTCGTTCTCGGCCTTGCCGCGCGCCTCTTCCACAGCATCGCTTTCGCCGAGCGCCTGATTGAGTTGTTCGCCGACCTGTTTGAGTTCGGCGCGCAGCGCCTCGACTTCCTGCTGGGCGCGCGCGGCGTCATCGCGGGCGGCCAGCTGCGCCGTATTGGATTCGCCACGCAGGTGCTCCAGTTCCTGTTCGAGCGTCTTGGCGGTGGACTCGGCATCGGCGCGGCCGTGTTCGGTGAGCGTGAGTTTTTCTTCCAACGACTGGCTTAGCACCTGCCATTCGCTGCGCTCGCCCGCCAAGCGCGTGCCATCCTGCGCCCGCGCGAGTGTCTCCTGTTGCAAGGCGTCGCGCAGGGAGGCGATCTCACATTGCGCGGATTTTTCCGTTGCCTCCAACTCGGCGCGCACCTTGTCCAGTTCGGCCGCGAGACGTTCGCCGGCCTGTTTACTGGTGCGGGTCAAGGCCGCTTCGGCGTCAACCTGCAGGGTTTGGATGCGGGTCTGCAATTCCTCGCGCTGATTCTGCGCGGTCTGCAATTCGTGTTGCAGGGCGGCGGATGCGTTACGCAGTTGTTCCGCCTCGGTCTGTGCGCTCTGCTCCGCTTTGGCCAATTGCGCCTGGAGTTCCGTGATGCGGGCCTCGGCCTGCTCGCTGGTCTTGCTCAGCGCCGCGTCAGTCTCATTCTGCAGGGTCTTGATGCGGGTCTGTAATTCTTCGCGCTGGGTCTGCGCGGTCTGCAACGCGTGTTGCAGAGCGCCCTGTTGCTCCGCCTCGGTCTTGGCGTTCTGCTCCGCTTTGGTCAGTTGCGCCTGGAGTTCAGTGATGCGGAAATCGGCCTGCTGACTGGTGTGGGTCAGCGCGGCGTCGGCTTCGTCCTGCAGGGATTTGATGCGCGCTTCCAGTTGCGCGCGTTGGGTCTGTGCGGCGTTCTGCGCAGCCTCCAGTTCGCGTTGCAGGGCCGTGGCTGTGGCATGTAACTGCGCCGTCTCAGCCTGTACACTCTGCTGGGTCTCGGCCAGCTGTGCCTTCAGTTCCGCTGTCGCGACAACCGCCTCTTCGGCCAGTTGC
This sequence comes from Gammaproteobacteria bacterium, assembly GCA_041492115.1. GTDB lineage: Bacteria > Pseudomonadota > Gammaproteobacteria > JBBQDK01 > JBBQDK01 > JBBQDK01. Next base: position 6,419 of record JBGPWJ010000037.1, on the reverse strand, counting down.
GTCTTGGCCGCCAGCGCCTCGCGCAGTTGCGCGAGCTGCGCGGCGGTCGCACCCTGTTCCGCGCTCTGCGCCTGTCGGGCCTCAGCCAGTCGTGCCTCAAGATCCTTGATGCCGGCCGCACCGTCCTGCCGGGCCTGTTCGAGTTGCGCCTGCAACTGCGCGGTCTGCTGCGCCAGCTCGCGCTCTTTGTCCGCGAGCACCGCGCCCAACCCGGTCAACTCTGTGGCCGCCTGGGCGCGCTGCACAGTGAGTTGCTCGGCCTGCATTGCTTGGGCACGCTGCAGATCGGCGCCAGCCTGCGCCAGCTCGGCACGCATCGCCTCAAGCTGCGCGCCGGACGCCCGCTCATTGGCCTCCAGCGTGCTGCGCAGTTCTGTCAGCGCGGCCTGATGCTGGGCGTCGAGGTGCTGCTGCTGTTCGGCGCTCTGCGCCTGCTGCGACTGGAGCTGTGCCAGTTCCGCGGCCAAGGTGTTGGCGCGCTGTTCGGCGGCGCTGGAGGCCGCGAGCTGTGCGTGCAGTTCGGCCAGTTGCTGCTGCAAAGCGTCGCGTTCCGTCTGCTGTGCCTGGCCGGCCTCGGCCAATGCCTGGGCCTGTGTCTGGCGCAGGTGCGCGATATCCTGTTCCAACTGTTGACGGGCGACCTGTTGTTCAGCGAGCCGCTGCTCGGCGGCATTGAGCTGTGTCTGCAGGCCTTTGGCCTGAACCAGTTCGGCCTGTAATTCTTCGGCGTGCAAGCGGGCCGCATCGCGCGCCGCTTCCAGATCGGTCTTCTGGTGATCCGCATCCAGCACCTGCTGGCGGGCAGTCTCCAGACGCGCCTTCATGGCGGCGATCCTCTCGTCCCGTGCGGCGAGTTGTTCTTGTGCCGCTTGCTGTGCCTGTGCGACATCCCGCTGTGCGGCACTCAATTGATCGCGCTGTGCGTCCATGTCCTCCTGCAGAGCCGCGCTATGCGCCGCGGCGGCCTGATCCTGCGCCGTGTGTTCGAGTTGCTGGAGATTGGCCAGGGTGGTGCTGAGTTCCTGGGCCAGCGCCTGGCGGGCCTGCTCGGCAGCCTGGGCGTCGCGCTGGGCCGCCTTCAGTTCGCGCCGTAACTCAGCCAAGGCCGGGTCGGCGGGTGCCGGTGTCGCCGCAAGCTGCTTGGCGCGCTCGATCTCGGTTTGCAAGGCCTGCTGGAGTTGCGCATGTTGCGCAGTGAGCTGGTCGTGCGCCACTTCCAGCTCGGCGATCATTTGTATTGCCGCATCGCGCTCCGCGGCCAGCGTCGACTGGAGGACGGACTGCTGCTTGGCGCCGGCCTGCTCGATTTGCGTCTGCGCGGCGCGGGCCTCGGCCAGTTGGGCGGCGGCCGCGGCCTGCATTTGCCCGGCCTGCTGCTCGGCTTCACGCAGGAGTTGCTCGCTCTGGCGGCGCGCCTCGGCGAGTAACTGTTCCGCGGCATGGCGCGCCTCATTTTGGGCGACGGCGCCTTCATCCGCCGTTTTGCGCACCTGCGTTTGTTGATTGAAATCGATGACCGCGGCGCCTTCATTGCCGGAAGCGACGGCCTCGGTACGGGCGGCGGATTTTTCCTGGTCATGCACGGCACGCATTTCCGACGGGGCCAGGGCCTGAGTGCCGCCGGTCAGGACGTGCACGTCGTAGCCGTGCTGGCTGAGCAGGAACGCCGCCGTGGAACTGCGCCCGCCGTTGTCGCAATAGACGATGTAGCGGCTGGCGGCGTCGAGGTCGTCGAGGCGATGGCGCAGCGCCGAAAGCGGAATATTGATCGCGCCGGTGATGTGATCCTGCTGGAATTCGCCGGGTAGGCGCACATCCAGCCAATGCGCGCCCTCGCTCACCAGGCTCTGGGCCTTGGCGAACGACACCTGCGCCAGCAGCGGTTCGCGCAGCAGGGCGACGAAATCCTTCTTGGCGAGCCGCATCAGACGCCCGTCGGTGAGCATGGTGATGGTGGCGTTGCGCTTGCTGTCCGAGATCAGGGCGTCTTCGCCGAAGCTGTCGCCGACCGACAATTCGGCGAGCTTCACGTCCTGCGCCGTGGGGGCGGCCTTGCGCGTAACCATGCAACGGCCCTGCTTGATGATGTAGTAATAATCACCCGGGTCGCCCTGCCTGATCACCACGCTGCCGCTCGCCGCCGGGTACTCCTCGATGCTCATGAGCAGCTTCTGGATATTGGCCGCCGGGAGTTTCTGGAAAGTCTGGGATTGCAGCATGCGCGACATCCAGTCTTCGTCGCCGTCTTCCAGTTCCGTGACTTCGTAGCCGGATGACTGATCCCAGGTCATCAGCACATCGAGCAGACCGGTGTCGATGCGCGCGATGGTGACGGGTGTTTTGGCTTTGGCGGTGACCTGGCGCGGCTGCGGCGGCGACAGGGGGTAGCGGGCGGATTCGGTATCGCCGTAGACACTGCCCACCTGGGCGGTGCCGGAAAACAGGGTGATTTCGCCTGCCAGCAGGTAGACGGTCCGGTTGTCGCGCTCGCCTTCCTTGAAGATCACCCGGCCGGCCGGCAGGTCTTCGACGATGATCTTGTCAGCGATTTCATTGAAATGCTGCGGTGCCAGGGCGTTGATTGGCACCAACGCCTTCAGAAGCCTTTTATCGACTGCCTTTTTTACTGCGCTCAAGATCGTGTTCCCATGCCATCCACAAGCAAAGGCCGCCTCACGCATGCACGCGGCAGCCACGCCGCACACACCGCGCGGCCTCCTACCTGGATATTAGCGGCGCAAATGCGGGTAAATTGAGCCATAAGATCAGCTTTCACGGCTGGCCAGGGCATGCCGATAGGCCTTTGGATTTCATACCCTTTAGTCCTGAGCATGACGATGGGCAGACAAGTTTAACGCCGATTCTCCGCCAATATGGGGAATCCCTCACAGAACTGAACAAACAGTGGCGGAGCGGTGAGCCATTGTAGCGCTATCACTGCCGGCGGCAATACCGCAATACAGTGCTGCCGCTCCGCGTGCTGCGCGTGCGAACGGGTGAGATAGGCGTGTCGCTGAGCCGTCGTCAAGTGCAGGACAGGGGCACATCGGCAAGCAGCAATTCAGCACAGCTCTCAATGCAGCGCAGCGTCCACGTTGCGGCAAAGTTGTACGCGTCTACGATCATATTCAACAAATGCGAAAAATCCTGTTGCAAGACGGAGCAGTTCGACGCAATATTTACCGGCGAAAACGCGGTCGAGGTCAACAGACCGTAGACCGATGCTGATTTCAGCACACCGGAATTTCCGATCGACGATACAGAGAGGAGTTAATAATGGCTGCGAAGAAAAAGGCTGCAAGCAAGTCCGCTGGCAACTCAGGCAAACCCACCACCAAGTCCGAGGCGTATTCCTACATCTCTGACAAGACTGGCCTGGCCAAAAAGGAAGTCGGTGGCGTGTTCGATGCGCTTGCCGGACTGATCAAGCGTGATCTGAAGAAAGGCCCCGGCATCTTTTCCGTGCCCGGCCTGATGAAGATCAAAGTGGTGCGCAAGCCCGCCTCCAAGGCGCGCAAGGGCACCAATCCCTTTACCGGCGAAGAAATGATGTTCAAAGCCAAGCCGGCGCGCAACGTGGTCAAGGTTCTTGCGCTGAAAGCGCTCAAGGACATGGTGTAACAAACACCCGCAGGACATGCAGGGGCGGCCGACAAGCCGCCCCTCATCAAGTTTCAACAGTGTTTGGTGGGCCGTAGCCTGCCCGAGAGTATGCGCTCCGCTGAATAGGCATATGCAGCTCCGCACTCAGGGGCGCGCGATGCGGAACATCTGTCTCTGAAAACTCAATACCACACCTTCCTCGCTAATCTTTTCAATACGCGGACCTTCCGCGAGCTGTTCGCCTTCGTGGTATTTCTTCATGTTGATCAGCACAAACCGACCTGTGGCGCTCGGTGCATAGACGTGCACATCGAGACTCAAGGGCGGCACCGCCGCACGGAAATCAGCCGGTAAATCGCGCAGCAGAGGCACGCTGGTCGCGGCCGGCTTGGTGACAACTGTCGCGGGCGCGGCGGGCGCAACGGGTGTTGTGATGCGCGCGCGCGGCGGGGCTGGAGTGACAGGTGCCGCTGCGACCGGCGGCGCAACCATTACCGGCGCCGGCACGCGGGTGATTGGAGGTACAGTGGGCGATGCCGGTGCGGCCGGCGCGATTCGCGGTGGCGGCGTTGTCGGCAGCGGCGCTTGCCGCACAGGGGTTGCCACGTCGTAGTGCGTACCCGGGCGCAGCCACCAGATCAGCGCCGCCACGTTGACCAGCAAGATTCCGGCGATCAACCACGGCAGCGCGCGGGTACGGCGTGGCGCATTGTCATGCATGGTCTCAAGCCGCGGCACGCGACCCAGATCGCGTTCCTGCTCGGCCTTTTTCAGTGCATCGAGGATGTAGGACATGGCTATGCTATCCGTTGCTCATTGCGGCGTGGGACTCTGGGCAGTGTTTTCCGGCGCCGCCAGACTCAGCTCGATGAGGGTCTGGGTGCCGACGATGCCGTCATCTTCGAGGCCGCGGCTGCGCTGAAAGGCAATGACGCGATCGTGCAATGCTGCATCGAAAGACAGCGGATCGAGCGGCGGCTCGCCGGGACCGAGCACGGCATCCAGACGCTCGCGCAACCAGCGTACCGCCGTACCATGCAGGCCTGGCATCAAGGCGCTAGCCTGAATCGGTGGCGGCTGCCACAGCAATGTGTATTCGCCAAGCCAGAATGGATCGACCGCGCCGATCGGGAAGCGCTCCTCAAGGCTGCCGGCCCGCAACAGCACCAAGCCCTCCGGCAAGGCCTGGGCGAGCAGCCAATAACGACTGCCGCCGACGGCATGGAGTGTGAGCACGGCGCTGCGGTCATAGTGGCGCAGATTGTTCCAGGTGCCGGTGCGCGTCACACAGCGCCAGCCCAATAATTGAGCGCGTTCGCAGGGCGTGCCCGCGGCCGCGTCATAGTTCAGGCCTGCGGCCTTGAACAGTGCCGTGTAGGCGGCCGCTTCGGCGGTGGCCTGCGCACCGGCGCTGCGCAACCATTCCTGAACCGCGACCGGAGGCTTGGTGGTGGTGTGCACGCTGGCGGCGACCGCGGGTACCGCAGGAATTGCTCTTGCCACCGGCGCCGGCCGCGGCATCTTTACAGCCTGTTCTACGTACCGGGGCACGTAGACCCACGCGGCCGCCGCCACAGTGACCAGTGCCGCCAAGCCCGCCGCCCAGCGCAGCACGTTGTTGCGCCGCCACCAGTGCGCGCGGCTGAACACCTCGCGCGCCGCTTTGCGCACCATGCGGCGCGTGATGCGCTGTTTGTCGACAGCATAGGCGCCGAGCATGGCGCGGTCGCAGATCACATTGATCAGGCGCGGGATGCCGCCGGACAGCCGGTGTATCTGGCGCAGTGCATGCGGCGTGAACAGCGCGCCCTTCTGGCCGGCCACATGCAGGCGATGCTGCACGTAGGTGGCGGTTTCATTGACGGCCAGCGCCGCGAGGTGATAGCGCGCGGTGATGCGCTGCGCGAGCTGACGCAGTGCCTCGCGCTCCAGTAGTGCCTTCAGTTCCGGCTGGCCGATCAGAATGATCTGCAGCAGCTTCTGTTTGGTGGTTTCGAGATTAGTCAGCAGGCGCACCTGCTCCAACACTTCGATGCTGAGATTCTGCGCCTCGTCGATGATCAGCACGGTGCGCCGGCCGCGCGCGTGCGCATCGAGCAGATAGTGGTTGAGCGCGTCGATCAACACCTTGAGGCTGGTGGTCTCGGGCGGATAAGCGACATGCAGTTCATCGCAGATCGACGCCACCAGTTCCAGTGCCGTAACGCGCGGATTCAGAATCAGCGCAACATCGACGTTCTCGGGGATCTGTTCGAGCAGGCCGCGGCACAGCGTGGTCTTGCCCATGCCGATCTCGCCGGTGAGCTGCACGAAACCGCCGCCGGCGCTGATGCCGAACAGCAGATGCGCCAGCGCTTCGCGGTGGCGCGTGCTCAGATAGAGATAGCGCGGATCCGGCGTGATGGAAAACGGGTTTTCATCCAACCCGAAATAGTCACAATACATTGTTTAGTGCCGTCCGTATGCGCGTGGTCTGTTGCATGGCCGGGATTATCGCACGCCCGCACCATCAGCGGCGCAGCGGGTTGCAGAACGGCAGATCACGATGGCGAAGCCAGGGAATCAAGGCCAATCCGACCAGAAATCCGCCGACGTGCGTGCCGAAGGCCGCGCCGACGGTGATGAACGGCGTGATTGTGGTCGGGTTGTCGTCGTGTAGCGGGATCATGGGTCTTAGAGGCTCCGCCTAATCGTCATTGTGCACAGGCCTGATGCCAGCGTCCAGCGCATGGCGGCAGCGCGCTTTTCCCGTACAATGATCAGACCGATTCCGCTGCGCAGATCCCTCGATGACCAAACGCTCGCGTCGCCTGATG
>JBGPWJ010000091.1:0-9604 GCA_041492115.1 Gammaproteobacteria bacterium | reverse complement strand
GTCCGTACTGAAGCTGCAACTGGGCGTGCCGGTGCAGCGCATTACGGGAGGCGCCGAACGTTGTCATTCCGTACTGGCGGCGCTGACTTGGCTGCTGGGTGTGGACGATGCACACGATTGGGTATTGGTACACGACGCGGCGCGTCCCTGCGTACGTCGCGCCGATCTGCAGCGACTGCTTTATACACTCGCCGACGATCCGGTCGGTGGTCTGCTGGCCATCCCGGCGCGCGAAACCAAGAAACGTGCCGATGCGAGCGGGCGCGTTCTGCAGACTGTCGACAGAACCGACCTGTGGAAGGCGCAGACCCCGCAGATGTTCCGTCTTGGCGCGCTGCACGAGGCTTTAAGCAGTGCCATCAACGCAGGTGTGCTGGTGACCGATGAAGCTTCGGCCATGGAACGGGCGGGGCTGATGCCGCGACTGGTGGAAGGGCACAGCGACAATATCAAGATCACTCGGCCGGAGGATCTGGTGCTCGCGGAGTTTTATATCAAACAGCAGGATTGATGAAGGTCTGATTCAGCGCCGCGCTAAACCAAGAGGTGTTATCTAATGCGTATCGGTCACGGCTTCGACGCCCACAGATTGGCCCCCGGCAGATTGCTGATACTGGGTGGTGTCACGATCCCCTCTGAAAAAGGTCTGGTGGCGCATTCCGATGGGGATGTGCTGATCCATGCGCTGTGCGATGCGCTGCTCGGCGCGGCCGGGCTCGGCGATATCGGTCGGCATTTTCCCGACAGCAATGCCGAGTTCAAGGGCATCGACAGCCGCGAACTGCTGCGCCGGGTTGTGGCGCTGCTGATGGAGTGCCGGATGCGCGTCGGCAATGCCGATGTCACGGTGATCGCGCAGGAGCCCAAGCTTGCGCCGCATATCCCGGCGATGTGCGCGAATCTCGCGGCGGACCTGAATCTGGAAGTCACACGCGTCAACGTCAAGGCCACCACCACCGAAGGCATGGGCTATACCGGTCGCGGTGAAGGCATCGCGGCGCATGCGGTAGTGCTGCTTGAGGAGCTGATCTGAATGTCGTTGCAAATCTCAATGAGCACCCATGTCCAACTCTGAAGCCTACGTCACCACCGCACCGGAAATCAGCGGCACGATCCGCGTGACACCGGAAGATTTCCAGGTCGATGAAGACCTGGGCTTTGAACCGGATGGCGCCGGCGAGCACGTCTTCCTCAAGATCCGCAAGCGCAACGCCAATACCGACTGGGTGGCGCGACAGATCGCGCGGGTCGCCGGTGTACGGCCAGGTGATGTGAGTTACGCCGGCATGAAGGATCGCAATGCCGTGACGACACAATGGTTCTCGGTGCAACTGCCGGGACGCGACATGCCGGACTGGACGCCTCTGCTGTCGGACAATCTGCAGTTGCAGAGTGCCCTGCGCAACTCGCGCAAGCTGCGCCGCGGTGCGTTGCGCGGCAACCGCTTCGCGCTGGTGGTGCGCGAACTCAGCGCGGCGTCCGTGGAGTTGGAGCAGCGTCTCCAGCAAATCGTCGCGCAGGGTGTGCCGAATTATTTCGGCGAGCAGCGCTTCGGCCAGGACGCCGGCAATCTCGACAAGGCCGAGGCCATGTTCAAGGGCACGCTCAAGGTGCGCGACCGGCATGTGCGCGGACTGTATCTGTCGGCGGCGCGTTCGCAACTGTTCAATCAGGTGTTGTCACAACGGGTCGCGGCGGGCACCTGGAATCGGGCCCTGCCCGGTGAAGCCCTGATGCTGGAGGGCACGCACAGTGTGTTTGTCGCCGACACTATCGATGCGACCATCGAGCAGCGTCTGGCCGCATTCGATATCCATCCGACCGGCCCGCTGTGGGGACGCGGCACGTCACTGGCGCGTGATCAGGTGCTGGCAATCGAGCAGGCGGCGCTCGCCGGTGATGAGATATTCAGATCGGGCCTGGAGCAGGCCGGCCTTGCGCAGGAGCGGCGCACGCTGCGCTTGCCGGTCGCGGAACTGCAGTGGCAGTTTCCCAGCCGTGACAGTGTGCAACTCAGCTTCCGCCTGCCCGCCGGCGCCTACGCCACCAGCGTACTGCGCGAACTGATAAAAATGTAGGGCGCGTGATACGCGCCCTACGATCCGGTTTTCAACAGCACATACACCGCCCCGGTTCCGCCGTCGGTGCGCGGCGCGGAACAGAACGCCAGCACTTCATCGCGCTGCATCAGCCAGTGGTTGACCTTGCCTTTCAAGACCGGGCCCTTGTTGCGTGAGCCGCGGCCCTTGCCATGGATGATGCGCACGCAACGCATGGCGTTGCGCCGGCAGTCGTGCAGGAACTCGCCCAGTGCAACGCGCGCCACGGCCACAGTCATGCCATGCAGATCGAGCTGCGCACCGACGCTGTACTGGCCCCGGCGCAGTTTGCGCAGCACGCTGTGTTGAATGCCGGGGCGATTGAACAGCAGTTCCTCGCCGGTTTCCAGCTCGGCGGCGTCGTAGTCATCGGACAGCATGTCGATCAGCACCTGCTGCTCATCGCGCAGGCGCTGCAAAGGGCGCGGCTTAGGGAGCTTCTTTTCGAAGAGCAGTTTGTCGTGCGTCAGCGGCTTGACCGGCCCGACCTGGGTGCGGAACAGTGCGGCATCTTCGGCGCTCACTCGGTTTTTTTTGCGCATGGCGACAGTTCCGTGGCAGCGTCAGGACGGTTATAGTGGCGGATGATCAATAGTAACAAACCCATGCTCCTCCACCCCAGGTTTAAAGCGACATGCGCATTCTGATCAGCAACGACGATGGTTACCAAGCCCCGGGCATTATCGCTCTGGCACAGGCGCTCGCGGCGATCGCCGAGGTCACCGTAGTGGCTCCGGAGCGCGACCGCAGCGGCGCCAGCAATTCGCTGACCCTGGAAAACCCGATCCGCGCCACGCGTATGGACAACGGCTTTATCCGCGTCGATGGCACGCCCACCGATTGCGTGCATCTGGCGATCACCGGCCTGCTCGAACAGGAACCGGACATGGTGGTATCGGGGATCAATTCCGGCGCCAATCTCGGCGACGATGTGCTGTACTCCGGCACGGTGGCGGCGGCCATGGAAGGGCGCTTTCTCGGCCTGCCGGCCATCGCGGTCTCGCTGGTTACGCAGCACACTGCCCAGCACTATGACACCGCGGCGCGCGTTGCCAGTGCGCTGGTGCAGCGCCTCAGTGCCGAACCGCTGCCAGCCGATACCATCCTCAACGTCAACGTACCGGATATGCCCTGGGAGGATTTGCGGGGCTTCGTTGCCACGCGCCTTGGGCATCGTCACAAGGCCGAGCCGGTGATCAAGGCCAAAGATCCGCGTGGCCGACCGATCTACTGGGTCGGTCCGCCGGGCGGCGAACAGGATGCGGGTCCCGGCACTGATTTTCATGCCGTGCGTTCCGGGCAGGTATCCGTGACGCCTATTCAGGTCGATCTGACCCGCTACAGCGCTTTGGATACGGTGGCGGGTTGGTTGCGCGGATTCGGGCAGTGAGTCATGACGAAACCCCTGCGAAAATGGTTACCATAGTGTCTATGACGAAGCCGTTTCAGACTGGTCGACCGGGTTGTCGATGAAGACCTCGATACAGGGTATCGGCATGACCTCGCAGCGTACCCGCGAACGGCTGGCGCAGCGGCTGATCGAAGAGGGCATCAAGAACGTCGCCGTGCTCGACGCCATCCGTAACACACCGCGTCACCTGTTCGTCGACGAGGCGCTCGCCAGTCGAGCCTACGAAGACACGGCCTTGCCGATCGGGCTGGGACAGACCATCTCGCAGCCCTATGTTGTGGCGCGCATGACGGAAGCGCTGCTCGAGGACGGGGTGCCGGACAAGGTTCTGGAGATCGGCACCGGCTCGGGCTATCAGGCCGCGATCCTCGCGCAACTGGTGCCCGCGGTGTTTTCCATCGAGCGCATCGCCGCGCTGCTGCCCAAGGCGCGCCAGCGTATGCGTCTGCTGGAGCTGCGCAACGTCCGCTTCAAGCACAACGACGGTGCCGCCGGCTGGCCCGAGCAAGCGCCTTTCCAGGCCATCATGCTCACCGCCGCGCCGGAGACCATTCCCCCCGCCTTGCTGGAACAACTCGCCGTCGGCGGTCGCCTGGTTGCGCCGATCGGTCCGCGCGGCGAGCAGGCACTGATGATGTACAAGCGCACGGCGGACGGTATCGAGCAGAGCGAACTGGAGCGCGTCTCGTTTGTGCCCTTGCTGGGAGGGATGAGTTGATGAATGTATTGCGGGTACTTGCCGCAGCGTCAGCTGACCGGGTCTGTCAGGGTTGATGACGCGGCGGATAGTGCTGCTCAGTTGTTGCGTGCTGCAACTCACGGCTTGCGGCACAACACCGGCACCGGTCGAGGAACAGCCAGCCACGAGCCACACAGCCAAGGTCACGCCGCTGCCGCCCGGGTATCATCAGGTGAAACGCGGCGATACTCTGTATTCCATCGCCTTTCAATACGGCTACTCCTATGAGCAGGTCGCCACCTGGAATGCCATCGCCGCGCCGTTTGTGATTCACGTCGGTCAGCGCCTGCGGGTGATGCCACCCGGGACGACGACGCCCTCGACGATTCGCGTGCTGCCCGCCGAAGCCGCGCCAGCGCCGACGCCAGCGACCGCAGTAGAACCGTTCGAGCCGGCGTCTGGACAAGTTGTCGCGCCTGCGAGCAACTTGGCCACGCCGCCTCCCGAAAAACTGCCCAGCGGGCCGCTACGTTGGAACTGGCCCTGCCAAGGCAAGCTGCTGCACGGCTTCGACCCGGAGCAACCCGGCGGCAAGGGCATCGATATCGGCGGTCGGTTGGGGCAGGATGTCACTGCCGCCGCCAACGGCTGGGTGGTGTACAGCGGCAGCGGGCTGATGGGTTATGGACAGCTTGTTATTGTTAAGCATGATAAGAGTCTTCTAAGTGCTTATGGTCACAACGGAAGGCTGCTCGTAAAGGAAGGCGATGCGGTACGCGCCGGGGAAGTGATTGCGGCGATGGGTGAGAACGGCGCGAACGGACCGATGTTGCATTTTGAAATTCGTCGAGACGGCAAGCCGGTCAATCCTCTTGAGTACCTGCCCCGGCGTTAAGGTGTACTATCCCATTCCCAGGCTGTGAAGATTATTTTTATCATGGTATAAATAATGTCAAGAGCTTTGCCGAACGGCGCAAGTGCCAGCCCCGTTCCGCTGAACAATCCGTAGGGGCTATCCAGCGAAGGAGACGTCAGCATGTCACGACACAGCGACTATTCCCCGATTGAACCCTCCGAGCAGGTGGCGTCCTTGGTAATAGCCGAGGAGGCCTTCCGCTACGCTCTCGAATCCGAGCAGGACGATCTGGTTGATGACGAACCGGATGCGGCCGATGAAGAAGAGCCGGTTGAACCGATATATCAACCCGGCGCCATTCCCGAAGGTCAACTGGACGCGACGCGTTTATATCTTGGTGAGATCGGTTTCTCACCGCTGCTCAGCGCGGAAGAAGAAGTGCACTTCGCGCGCCGGGCACAGCGCGGTGATGAGGCGGCGCGTAATCGCATGATCGAGAGCAATCTGCGCCTGGTGGTGAAGATCTCGCGGCGCTACATGAATCGCGGTCTGCCGCTGCTCGACCTGATCGAAGAAGGCAATCTGGGACTGATCCACGCCGTGGAAAAATTCGATCCCGAGCGCGGCTTCCGCTTCTCGACCTACGCGACCTGGTGGATCCGTCAGACCATTGAGCGCGCGCTCATGAATCAGACGCGCACCATCCGCCTGCCGATTCATGTGGTCAAAGAGATCAACGTCTACCTGCGTGCCGCGCGGCAGCTGGCGCAGCAGCTCGACCACGAGCCCAGCGCCGAAGAGATCGCTGCCCTGCTGGACATTCCCAGCAGCGATGTGAAGCACATGCTGGGCCTGAATGAGCGTGTCACTTCCGTCGACACGCCGATCGGGCGGGAAGGCGAGCGCTCGATAATCGACGCCATCGCGGACGAGAACAACACCGACCCGGCCATGCTGCTTCAGGAAGAAGATCTGTACATCAATATGGATGACTGGTTGGCGCAACTCAACGACAAACAGCGCGATGTGGTGGAGCGGCGATTCGGATTGCATGGCCACAAGACCGCGACACTGGAACAGGTCGGCAACGAGATCGGCCTGACTCGCGAGCGGGTGCGGCAGATTCAGATGGATGCGCTGAAACGCCTGCGCCGTATCCTGGAGAGCGAAGGCTTCACCGAAGACGCCATGTTCGGCTGAGCCGTGCAGCGTCTTCTCTCATGGCTGAGGCGGGTTTCAACCCCGCCTCAGCCGTTATATCAAATCATCAGCAACGCCGCCGCCACCGCGCGGCCTTCCGCCATGAGAATGTCATAGGTGCGACAGGCGGCGCCGGTATCCATGACTTCAACCCCGATGCCGGCGTCGTACAGCGGTACCAGCAGGGCGGGCGAAGGAAAGCGCAGGCCGGCGCCGGTGCCGAGCAGGACGATCTCCGGGCGCAGCGCCGCAATCATCACGAAATGCTCTGCGGCGAGCGCTTCAAAATCCTGGGGTGGCCAATCGCTGAGCAACGCCTCGGGCATGACCACGAGGCTGCGGGTCAGGACCTGTTCGTTGACTGCGACCTGTCCCTGGGCGTAGGACAGTATCCGATAGGTGGCGGTGCCACCGTCCAGTGAGATTTTCATGGCGCCACGATACCTGATCGCCGCGGTGAGGTGAACGGCGTCGGGTCCAAGTGGCGACATTGACAGGAATTTCCCGCAACAGTAATGTGTCAGGCTTTGCGGCCGCCGGCTGCGAGCTGATTAAGCAACCCCGGATCACACCTTGTTCGACGATTTCCCCAGAATCAAACGCCTGCCCCCCTACGTCTTCAACATCGTCAATGACTTGAAGGCCAAAGCGCGCGCCCGCGGTGAAGACATCATTGATTTCGGCATGGGCAACCCCGACCAGCCGACGCCAAAACACATCGTCGATAAGTTGGTCGAGGCGGCGCAGCGGGGCGACACGCACCGTTATTCGGTCTCCAAAGGCATTCCGCGGCTGCGCCGTGCCATCTGCAATTGGTACAAGCGCCGCTTCGATGTCGACCTTGATCCGGAAACCGAGGCCATCGTCACCATCGGATCAAAAGAAGGCTTGGCACATCTGGCGCTCGCCACATTGGGCCCGGGTGATGCGGTGTTGGTGCCGAATCCGGCCTACCCGATTCATCCCTACGGCTTCGTCATCGCCGGCGCCGATATCCGCCACGTGCCGTTGCTGCCGGGTGTGGATTTCTTCGCTGAGATGGAAAAAGCCATCAAGGATTCCTGGCCCAAGCCCAAGATGCTGGTGCTGAACTTCCCCGGTAATCCGACCACGCAATGCGTGGATCTGGAATTCTTCGAGAAGGTCGTCGCCATCGCCAAGGAAAATGAAATCTGGGTGGTGCACGATCTGGCCTATGCCGACATCGCCTTCGACGGCTATGTCGCGCCGTCGATCCTGCAGGTGCCCGGTGCCAAGGATGTCGCGGTGGAATTCTTCACGCTGTCCAAGAGCTATAACATGCCCGGTTGGCGCGTCGGCTTCATGTGCGGCAACAAAACGCTGGTCGCCGCGCTGGCGCGCATGAAGTCGTATCACGACTACGGCATGTTCACGCCGATCCAGATCGCCGCCATCACCGCGCTGGAAGGCCCGCAGGATTGCGTGCGCGAAATTTCCGAGATGTATCGCAAACGCCGCGATGTACTCTGCGACGGACTCAATTCCATCGGGTGGCATGTCGAGAAGCCCAAGGCCAGCATGTTCGTGTGGGCGCCGATTCCGGAGCAGTTCCGGGAAATGGGTTCGTTGGAATTCACCAAGCTGCTGCTCGAAGAGGCCAAGGTCGCCGTGGCAGCGGGCATCGGTTTCGGCACTTACGGCGACGACCATGTGCGCTTCGGTCTGATTGAAAACGAACACCGCACGCGTCAGGCGATCCGCGGCATCCGCGACATGTTCCGCAAACACAGCAAGCCGATCGGCGCGGCAGGGGGGAACGTTTAGTGAAACCGGTTAATGTAGGCCTGCTGGGCCTGGGCACGGTCGGCGGCGGCACGGTGAATGTGTTGGCACGCAATGCCGAAGAGATCACGCGCCGCGCCGGGCGTGGCATCCGCGTCAGTCATGCGGCCGCGCGCGAGATCAAGAACCCTGATGAGCTGCGCCTCGACGGCATTGAAATCACCGACGATGCCTTCAAGCTGGTCGAGCATCCCGACATCCAGATCATCGTCGAACTGATCGGCGGTTATAAACCGGCGCTGGAACTGGTGCTGCGCGCCATCGCCAACGGCAAGCACGTGGTCACCGCCAACAAAGCGCTGATCGCCAAGCACGGCAACGAAATTTTTGCCGCTGCGCACAAGGCCGGCGTCATGGTTGCCTTCGAGGCGGCGGTCGCCGGCGGCATTCCCATCATCAAGGCGATCCGCGAGGGCCTGGCCGGCAACCGCATTCAATGGTTGGCGGGCATCATCAACGGCACCGGCAATTACATTCTCACTGAAATGCGCGACAAGGGTCGTGACTTCGCCGAGGTGTTGGCCGAAGCGCAGGCGCTCGGCTATGCCGAAGCCGATCCGACCTTCGACGTCGAAGGTATCGACGCCGCGCACAAACTGACCATACTTGCCTCGATCGCATTCGGCATTCCCTTGCAGTTCGATAAGGTCTACACCGAAGGCATCACCAATATCGCCCGTGAAGACGTCGTCAACGCCGAGGCATTCGGTTACCGCATCAAGAATCTCGGCATCGCGCGCCGCACGCCGGCCGGTATCGAATTGCGTGTCCACCCGACGCTGATTCCCGAGCGCCGTCTGATTGCCAATGTCGATGGCGTCAAGAATGCCGTGCTGGTGATGGCCGACGCCGTGGGTCCGACCTTGTACTACGGTGCCGGTGCGGGTGCCGAGCCGACGGCATCGGCGGTGGTCGCTGATCTTGTCGATGTGACGCGCACGCTGACGGTCGATCCGGAAAATCGCGTGCCGCATCTCGCGTTCCAGCCCGACGCGATTTCCGACATCCCGATCCTGCCGATGGATCAGATCGAAACCGCCTATTACCTGCGCCTGCGCGCTCAGGACCGCCCCGGCGTGCTGGCCGACATCACCCGCATCCTTGGTGACATGCACATCAGTATTGAGGCGATCCTGCAAAAAGAACCACCACCCGAACAGCACGACGCGTCCATCATCATGCTCACCCACGTGGTGCGCGAACAGCGCATGAACGAAGCCATCCGCCGCATCGAGGCGCTGGAGTCGATCAGTGGCAAGGTGACACGGATACGGCTGGAGAGCTTGCAGTAAATATGTAGCCTGGGTTGAGCGCAGCGAAACCCGGGAAGTGCGGCAGAACGCCCCGGGTTTCGCTGCGCTCAACCCAGGCTACAGGACTAGATTATTTTTTAGGTGATAACCACAATGCCATTCCATCCCCGCTACACCGGCCTGATCGAAAAATACCGCGACCGTCTACCGGTCCACGATGACACGCGCATCATCAGTCTCGGCGAAGGCAATACACCGCTGATCCGTTTGCACAACATTCCGAAGCTGCTCGGCAAGGCCGTG
>JBGPWJ010000301.1:0-2565 GCA_041492115.1 Gammaproteobacteria bacterium | reverse complement strand
GGAACAGGGACTGGGCACTGTATTGGTGGTGCCGCCCAACGACTGGAACACCGCCTGCTACCAGAGCACTGAACAGCAGGCCCGTCAGAAGCAGCGCGGTATCTTGGCGCTGCCGGCGTATAAGGTTGTGGAGTCGACTCAACTTGCATCGACTGACAACGAATACCGTCTGATCGCCGGTCGGGTGCAGCATATCGGTACCAGCCGTCATGCTGTGTGGCTGGATTTGGAGGGTGATGTGGCCTTGCGTATCGACCAGGATGATCTGCCGAATTTTCGCGCCTGGCGTCCGCAGGACCTGCTCGGCAAGCGCGTTCTGGCCCGTGGCTGGCTGCATCGTGATGCGGGCGGGCCGCACATGAGCATCCGTCATCCGGCGGCATTGCAGCTACTGAACCCATGAACAGAACCTATCTTGCAAGCATGAGAACCTGGCGCAACGTGATAATCGCTGCGCTCATCGTGTGCGCGGGTAACGGCTTGAGCAGTTGCGCCGTCAACCCGGTCAGCGGTCACAACGACTGCGTGATGATGAGCGAGTCGCAGGAAATTGCCGTCGGCCGCGACGCCCATCCCAAGATCATCGAGCAGTACGGCCAGTACGACACCCCGGCCTTGCAAGCTTATGTGCAGACGTGACTTTCTCGCCAGTGCGCGCAGCTTTCACGCCATTACCGCGCAGGAACGCAATCTGGCGCATGAACAGAAGATTCATTTGCGGCGCGCCAACAACGGCACGCGCTTCGAAGAGTTGGTCAGCAGCTCGCCAATCAGCGATCATCCATTCGATCAACTGCGCCTGATCAACGGCCTCTATCCCAGTGGCGAACCTGCACCGGGTTCGTGGGTGAAAGTCGTGAACTGAGTCGCACACGCCGCTGCGCGCACGCCAACGCATCATTCAACCCGTCACCCGGAAGAGTCCATCATCATGTACGAAGACATCAAGCAAGCCGCACTCGATTATCACGCCCTGCCCACGCCCGGCAAGATAAGCATCCAGATCACCAAGCCCTGCGCCACGCAGCGCGATCTGTCGCTGGCCTACACGCCCGGCGTCGCCGAACCGGTGCGCGCCATCGCCGCCGATCCGCAGGCGGCGTACAAGTACACCGCCAAGGGCAACCTGGTCGCGGTGATCACCGACGGCAGCGCGGTGCTCGGCCTCGGTGCCGTTGGCGCGCTGGCCGGCAAGCCGGTGATGGAAGGCAAGGGCGTTCTGTTCAAGCGCTTCGCAAATATCGATGTCTTTGACATCGAAGTAGAGTGCGACACGCCGGAACAGTTCATCGATACTGTATCGCGCATCGCCGGCGGCTTCGGCGGCATCAACCTCGAAGACATCGCCGCGCCGCAGTGTTTTGAAATCGAACGCGTGCTTAGCGAGCGTTTGGACATTCCGGTGTTTCATGACGATCAACACGGCACCGCCATCATCATCAGCGCCGGCCTGCTCAATGCATTGGAAATTCAGGGCAAGAAAATCGCAGACGCGAAGATCGTCTGCCTGGGCGCCGGCGCCGCCGGCCTCGCTTCGATGCGTCTGTTAATTGCGCTGGGCGCGCGCCGCGAGAACATGCTGCTGGTCGACCGGCGCGGCGTGATCCACGCCGGCCGCGATGATCTCAACAGCTACAAACGTGAGTTCGCCGTCGCCAGCGACCGCCGCACACTGGCCGATGCCATGCGCGGCGCCGATGTCTTCATCGGCGTCTCCGGTCCCGACTTGGTCAGTGCCGACATGATAAAAAGCATGGCCGCCAAGCCCATCGTCTTCGCGCTCTCGAATCCCGATCCGGAAATCAGTCCCACGCAAGCGCACGCCGCGCGCGACGATCTGATCATGGCCACCGGCCGCAGCGACTACCCGAACCAGGTCAACAACGTGCTCGGCTTCCCGTTCATCTTCCGCGGCGCGCTCGACGTGCACGCCAGCCGCATCAACCAGCTTATGGAAATCGCCGCCGTGCGCGCCCTGCAAGCACTGACGCATGAGCCGATGCTGCCCGAGGTGCTGACCGCCTATAATCTCAAGAAACTCGAATTCGGCCGCGACTACATCATCCCCAAACCCCTCGACCCGCGCCTGATGGATTTCGTACCGCCGGCCGTGGCTCGTGCCGCCGTCGATAGTGGTGTGGCACGCGCGCCGTATCCGGCGCATTATCCGAAGCGCGGCTGAGGTCATCTAATGACATAAGGAACTTTGGTTTAATTCGTCGGGAATATTGTTTACCTTTGATGACTATCAAGTAGATTGCTATGCGGCCGGTCCGCAGCAGGTCGAAATTCCTTATGTCGATCTTAAACCATGGCTAATTAGGAAATTTGAAAATGTTTTCTAACACTAGCTTGCAGCTGACGCTTGGCTTGGGCGTTAGATTTCAATGAACGATTATCCAGATGACTTGAGGACGCTATATTTTGAATTTGGCCGCACTGCCGAAATGGCTCAAGTCATGGAGCTGGAAGCCGGTAATCTCGCTCTGGCCTTTGTGTCACTAGCCTTTGACCCTTCGAAGATTACTGATGAAGAGCGCCGCATTTTTAGAGCAGTAATTGACG
>JBGPWJ010000129.1:0-7284 GCA_041492115.1 Gammaproteobacteria bacterium | reverse complement strand
GAACTCGATGTTGACAGTCACGGTCGCGTGCTGGTGCCAACCTTGCTGCGGCAGTTCGCCAACATCGATAAACATGTGGTGCTGGCGGGCATGGGCAAGAAATTTGAGTTGTGGAATGCGGATGTCTGGCAGGCCCGTTGTGCCAAATGGCAGGCCGAAGGCGGCAGCAGTGATCCGCGTCCCGAGCTGGCGCGGTTGGCGATATAAAGCGCATGAATTTAGAAGTAACGCACCGTCCGGTCATGTTGTCGGAGGTGCTGGCGGGACTGAATCTGCGGCCGGACGGGGTGTATGTGGATGGAACCTTCGGTCGTGGCGGGCATGCAGCAGCGATTCTGCAAGCCTTGGGTCCAAACGGGCGGCTGTATGCCATAGATAAAGACCCTCAGGCGCTGCAGGCGGCGCGCGACAGTTTCGCGCACGATGCACGCTTTACAATAGAACGAGGTACGTTCGCGATGCTGGAAGGCTTGGCGCGCAGCAAGGGTATAACCGGTCGGGTCGATGGCATCTTGCTTGACCTGGGGGTGTCCTCGCCGCAATTGGACGACCCGCGCCGCGGTTTCAGTTTTCTGCACGACGGCCCGCTCGACATGCGCATGGACCCGGACGTGGGCCTGAGCGCCGCCGACTGGATCGCCAGTGTCAGTGAGCGCGAGCTGGCCGAGGTGCTCAAGACTTATGGCGAAGAGCGCTTCGCCAAGCGTATCGCCCGCGCCATCGTCGCCGCACGGCAGCTTTCTCCTATCGAAACCACCGCGCTACTCGCCGAGATCGTCGCCAAGGCCAATCCCGCCTGGGAAAAGCACAAGCATCCCGCCACCCGCGCCTTTCAGGCAATCCGCATTTTCATCAATCACGAGTTGGATGATCTGCGCAGTGTGCTCGAACAGACGCTCGCGGTGCTGGCGCCGGGTGGACGGCTGGTGGTGATCAGTTTTCATTCTCTGGAAGACCGCATCGTCAAACGTTTTATGCGCGATCACGCGCGCGGCCCTGCCCAGACCAGCGATCTGCCGCTGCTGGACGTGAAATTCACACCGTCGCTGCGCATCATCGGCAAGGCGCAGCAGGCGGGTGATGAGGAAGTCGATCACAACCCGCGCGCCCGCAGTGCGGTCCTGCGTGTCGCGGAGCGGTTGCATTGAAGGCGCGCGCAACAGTGTTGGCGCTGCTCAGCCTGACGGTCATGCTGTCTGCGCTGGCAGTGGTCTATGCCAAGCACGAAAGTCGCAAGCTGTTCGTGGAATGGCAGGGCCTGTTGGCAAAGCAGGACGAAATGAATATCGAATGGGGGCAGCTGCAACTCGAGCAGAGCACCTGGGCGACACACACGCGCGTGGAAAGCCTGGCGCGTGAGCGTCTCGGCATGATCCTGCCGCCGCAGTCAGCCGTCGTGATAGTCCGGCCATGATCGCCAGCACCCGCGCTCCCGTCTTCGCCATTCGCCGCAGCTTTGTGCTGGTGCTGCTGGCCGCCGCGGTGCTGTTGCTGCTCTGGCGGGTCGTTTATCTGCACGTGCTCAACAAGGATTTCCTACAGCAGCAGGGTGACGCTCGACATCTGCGCGTCGTGGCCTTGTCCGCGCACCGCGGCATGATCACCGACCGTTACGGTGAGCCGCTGGCGGTCAGCACGCCGGTCGATTCCGTGTGGGCCAATCCGCAGGAGTTGATCGAGGCGCGCGATGAACTGCCGCGGCTGGCAAAACTGCTGGATCTGGATCTCGACAAGCTGCAACGTCTGCTGGCGGGGAACGGCGAGCGCGAGTTCGTGTATCTCAAGCGGCACATCAGCCCGAGTCTGGCGCAGCAGGTCATGGCCTTGAATCTGCCCGGCGTGGATCTGCAGCGCGAATACCGCCGCTACTACCCGGGCGGCGAAGTCATGGCGCATGTGATCGGCTTCACTAACATCGACGATACCGGCCAGGAAGGTCTAGAGCTCGCTTACGACGATTGGCTGCGCGGTGAACCGGGTGCCAAGCGTGTCATCAAGGACGGCAAGAATCGCATCGTTGAAGATGTCGAAAGCATCCGCGCGCCGCGGCCCGGCAAGGATCTGGTGCTGGCGCTGGACCGGCGCATCCAGTATCTGGCCTATCGCGAGCTGAAGGCCGCCGTGCAGGACAACAAGGCCCGTTCCGGTTCCGCCGTGGTGCTCGACATGCGCACCGGCGAGGTGCTGGCGATGGTCAATCAGCCGTCCTACAACCCCAACAACCGCAAAGACTTGACCGGCCAGCAGGAGCGCAATCGTGCCGCGACCGATCTGTTCGAGCCCGGCTCGACCATGAAGCCGTTCACCATCGCCTGCGCGCTGGAGAGCGGCCTGTATCACCCCGACACGCCGATCGATACCACTGGCGGCCACTTCCAGGTTGGCCGCAAGACCATCAGCGATGTGCACGACTACGGACTGATCGACGTCTCCAGGGTCATCATCAAATCGAGCAACGTCGGCGCCTCCAAAATTGCGCTGTCACTGCCGCCGCAGCAGATGTGGACGATGTTCACGCAGATGGGCTTCGGCAGCATCACCGGCAGCGGTTATCCCGGCGAGGCCTCGGGCCTGCTGTCCAATTACCACCGCTGGGGTGAGATCGAACGCGCCACGCTCTCGTACGGTTATGGCCTGTCGGTGACGCCGCTGCAGCTCGCTGAAGCCTATTCGACGCTGGCCCTGGATGGCCGCCGCCGTCCGGTGACGTTCCTGCGCACCGAGCAGGTCGTGCCCAGCGACGTGCTGGTCTCCATGAAGACCGTCAAAGCACTGCGCACCATGATGGAAGGCGTGGTCAGCGATGAAGGCACGGCCAATCTCGCCAGCATTCCCGGTTATCGCGTCGCCGGCAAAACCGGCACGGTCAAAGTGGCATACGAAGGCGGTTATGCGGACAAGCGCTATCTCGCCGTGTTCGCCGGCTTTGCGCCCGCGAGTCAGCCGCGACTGGCCATGGTGGTCATGATCGACGAGCCGAAGAACGGTAAGTTCTACGGCGGACAGGTCGCCGCGCCGGTGTTCGAGCACGTGATGTCCGGCGCGCTGCGTCTGCTGGATATTCCACCCGACAATCTGCCGTTGCTGGAAACGCAGTCGCCTCCGCCGCCGCTTAAAGGCGGTCCGGCATGATGGCTGCGCCGATCCTGACTGTCAGCGGTTGCCGGCTCAGCACAGTGTTGCAGGGGCTGATCGCGGTGCCCACTGATCTGGATGTCGAGATTCATGGTGTGTGCGCCGACAGCCGCCGTGTACAGCCTGGTGATCTGTTTCTGGCCTGCGCCGGCGCCCGCGCGCATGGTCTGGATTATTCAGCACAGGTGTTGCAGGCGGGCGCCGTCGCCATCGTCTATGAACCGCCCGCCGCCGCACATCCCGCACTCGCCGCTGCGTCACGCCTGCCACTGCTCGCGCTGCCCGGCCTGCATGAACAGCTCGGCCTGATCGCGGCGCGATATTATCAGCAGCCGTCACAGGCGCTGGATGTGATCGGTATCACCGGTACCAATGGCAAGACCTCGTGCAGTCAGTTCATCGCCCAGGCGCTGGATCAGACCGGCGAGCGTTGCGGCATCATCGGCACACTCGGTTACGGTTTGTACGGTGAACTGACCGCCGGCGAGCGCACCACGCCGGACGCGGTCGAAGTGCAGCGCCTGCTGGCCGACATGCTCGCGCACGGCGCGCGCCACGTGGCGATGGAGGTTTCTTCGCATGCGCTCGATCAAGGTCGCGTCAACGGCGTGGATTTCCGAGTCGCTGTCTGGACCAATCTGACGCGCGATCACCTGGACTACCACGGCGACATGGCCGCCTACGCCAAGGCCAAGCAGCGCCTGTTCAGTGCGCCGGGCCTGCGCCATGCCGTAATCAATCTCGACGATGACTACGGCCGTACACTGCTCGCCGCGATCCCCGCCGGCGTGCAAACCATCGGTTATACGCTGAACCAAAATTCAACTCAGCAGTCACCATTCAGCGCTCAACACCTGCTGGCCGGTTCTGACCTGCAATTGACCGATGCCGGCATCGATCTGCGCGTGCAAAGTCCTTGGGGTGAGGGCCATCTGCGGGCCGGTCTGCTGGGTCGCTTCAATGCCAGCAATCTGCTCGCCGCATTGGCGACGCTGCTGGCTCTGGGCGTGTCATTCGATTCCGCCGTGCAGCGCCTCGGGCGCGTCAGCACGGTGCCGGGCCGCATGGAACGCTTCGGCGGCGGCCGCCAGCCGCTGGTTGTGGTCGATTACGCGCACACACCCGATGCCCTCGAACAGGCACTGCGCGCACTGCGCGGGCATTGCCACGGCAAACTTTGGTGCATCTTCGGCTGCGGTGGTGAGCGCGACACCGGCAAGCGCCCGCTGATGGGTGAGGTGGCGGAGCAGAGCGCCGATCGCGTGGTCGTGACCGATGACAACCCGCGCGGCGAAGACCCGATTCAGATCGTCGCCGACATTATGACCGGCATGCGCAATCCGGACGCGGCCTATCTGCGTCGCGACCGTGCCCACGCCATCGCCTTCGCCATCGAGCAGAGTCGCCCCGGCGATGTCATTCTGGTCGCCGGCAAAGGTCACGAGGACTATCAGCTGGTCGGCGCACGGCGCATTCCCTACAGCGATCGGCGCAGCGTCGCGACGCTGCTGCGGCGGGAGGGCTGATGAGCCCGCAGCATTTATCAGAGATCGCCGCCCTGTTGCACGGACAGCTGCACGGTGCCGACGCGCTGATCACCTCGGCGAGCACCGACAGCCGCAATCTGCGCGCCGGTGATCTGTTCATCGCCCTGCGCGGCCCGAATTTCGACGGTCATGATTACCTGGCGGCGGCGCGTGAACGCGGCGCGGCGGCGGCGCTGGTCAGGCGTGTGCAGGAAGACGCACTGCCGCAGGTCGTGGTGGCTGATACGCGTCTGGCATTGGGCCGGCTCGCGAGCACCTGCCGCGCGGAACTTGCCATACCGGTGCTGGCCGTGACCGGCAGCAACGGCAAGACCACGGTCAAGGAAATGCTCGCCGCGATTCTGGCGCGCCGCGGTGCCGTGCTGGCGACGCGCGGCAATCTCAATAACGACATCGGCGTGCCGCTGACGCTGTTGCGCCTGCGCCCCGAACACCGTTATGCCGTGATCGAAATGGGCGCCAATCATCCCGGCGAAATCGACTATGTCGCCGGCCTCACCGCGCCGACGGTAGCCCTGGTCACCAACGCCGGTCCCGCGCATCTCGAAGGCTTCGGCAGTCTGGAAGGCGTGGCGCGCGCCAAGGGTGAGATCTATCAGAACCTCGCCGCCGGTGGTGTCGCCGTCATCAATGCTGACGATGCCTATGCCGGTTTGTGGCGCGAACTGGCGGCGGACCATCATCAGATCAGCTTCGGCCTGCGCGCGGACGCGGACGTCAACACGCCGGCCGAGTCGATACAACTGCACATGCACAATTCCAGTTGCGTGATGCGTTTCGTCATGCAGACACCGGACGGTGCGCTGGAGCTGGCCCTGCCTTTGCCGGGTCGACACAACGTCATGAATGCCTTGGCCGCGAGTGCCGCGGCACTGGCCGCCGGCGCGCATCTCGATGACATCAAGGAAGGTCTCGAAGCCATGACACCGGTAGCGGGACGTTTGCACATGCGCATCGGTCTGCGCGGCGCGCAGGTGCTCGACGATACCTACAACGCCAACCCGGCGTCCTTGCAGGCGGGCTTGGATGTGCTGGCGGCCTGCGCCGGCGAGAAGTGGCTGGTGCTCGGCGACATGGGCGAACTCGGCAGCGATACCGCCGCTCTGCATGTGCAGGCTGGGCAGCAGGCGCGCGCCGCCGGCATTGATCGGCTGTTCGCCATCGGTGTGCAGAGTCGCGGCGCGACGCAGGCCTTCGGCGCTGCGCAGCATTTCGATTCGGCTGAGGAGCTGATCGCGGCGCTGCGCGGTGCATTGCATGCCGGTGTCAGCGTGCTCGTGAAGGGCTCGCGCTTCATGCACATGGAGCGGGTGGTCGAGGCCTTGTTGAATGGCGGAAATGGTGGGCTCTCCGCCGCGACCGGCGAGCCGCGTGTGCCGAATTCCGAAACGGGTGTCGCATGATCGCGCTCTCGCCAGGCAGGCTGATTATCGTTGCAGGGGTGGGTTTGAAACACACCCCTACGCCACATCAGGGCGACACGGTTATAAACCAGTATTTCCAGGTCAACGGAGCCGACTGACGCATCATGCTGCTCTATCTCGCCGAATATCTGAAAGGCTACTACAGCGGCTTCAACGCCTTCACTTATTTGACGCTGCGCATCATTCTGGGCGCGCTCACGGCCTTGGTGATTTCCTTCATCGTCGGTCCGGGCATGATCCGCCGGCTGAGCTTTTACCAGATCGGCCAGAGCGTGCGCGACGACGGCCCGCGATCGCATCTGGCCAAGGCCGGCACGCCGACCATGGGCGGGGCAATGATCCTGGTGGCGATCACGGTGGCGACACTGCTGTGGGCCGATCTGTCGAAGCGCTACGTGTGGGTGGTGTTGTTCGCCACGCTGGCTTTTGGCGCCATCGGCTGGGCCGATGATTACAAGAAACTGGTGCTGCGCAACAGTAAAGGTCTGGCGGCGCGCGCCAAGTATTCCTGGCAGTCGCTGGCGGGTTTGGCGATTGCGCTGTTTCTGTTCATGACCGCGCAGACGCCAGCCGAGACGCATCTGATCGTGCCGTTCTTCAAACATGTGTCGATCAATCTCGGCTGGCTGTTCGTGCCGCTCACGTATCTGGTGATCGTTGGCACCAGCAACGCGGTCAATCTCACTGATGGCCTGGACGGCTTGGCGATTCTGCCGACGGTGCTGATCGCCGGCGCCTTCGTGATCTTCGCCTATGTCACCGGCAACGTGAAATTCTCGCATTACCTCGGCATTCCCTTCGTGCGCGACGCCGGCGAGATCGCGGTGTTCTGCGGCGCACTGGTCGGTGCCGGGCTCGGCTTTCTCTGGTTCAACGCCTATCCGGCGCAGGTTTTCATGGGCGATGTCGGCGCGCTGGCATTGGGCGCGGCACTCGGCACGCTGGCGGTAGTGGTGCGGCAGGAACTGGTGCTGCTGATCATGGGTGGTGTGTTCGCAATGGAGACCGTTTCGGTGATCCTGCAGGTGGCCTCATTCAAGCTCACCGGCAAGCGCATCTTCCGTATGGCGCCGCTGCACCACCATTTCGAATTGAAGGGCTGGCCCGAACCGCGCGTCATCGTGCGCTTCTGGATCATCACGGTGATTCTGGTACTGGTGGGGCTGGCGACCCTGAAG
>JBGPWJ010000121.1:0-7767 GCA_041492115.1 Gammaproteobacteria bacterium | reverse complement strand
GATCATGATGCGGCGCTTGACCTCGGCGCCGAAGCCCTCGCCGCGCGAACGCTTGTAGAGGTCTTCGAGGTCCTTGGGTTTTTCACAGCGGTAGCCGAAGCGCACGCCGTCGAAACGCGACAGATTGGAGGAACACTCGGCCGGGGCGACGACATAATAAGTAGGCACGGCGAGATTGGTGTTGGGCAGGCTGATCTCAATGATTTCAGCGCCGAGCTTTTTATATTCGGCAATGGCCACTTCGATGGCTTGGCCGACGCGCGGATCCAGACCCTCCCCGAAATACTCTTTGGGCAGGCCGATCTTCAGACCTTTGATGGAATCACTGAGTGTCGCGCTGTAATCCGGCACCGGCACATCGACGCTGGTCGAATCGCGCGCATCGAAGCCGGCCATGGCGCCGAGCAGCAGCGCGGCATCGGCGGCGCTGCGCGTCAGCGGTCCGCCCTGATCCAGGCTGGAGGCGAAGGCGATCATGCCGTAGCGTGACACACGTCCGTAGGTGGGCTTGATGCCGGTAAGATTGCACAGTGCGGCAGGCTGGCGGATCGAACCGCCGGTGTCGGTGCCGGTGGCCACCGGTGCGAGCCGCGCCGCCACCGCCGCCGCCGAGCCGCCCGAAGAGCCGCCCGGCACGGCCTGCGTGTCCCAGGGATTCTTTACCGGTCCGTAGAAACTGGTTTCGTTCGACGAGCCCATGGCGAACTCGTCCATATTGGTCTTGCCGAGCATCACCATGCCGGACGCCTTGAAGCGGGCCGTGACCGTGGCGTCGTAAGGCGCGATGAAGTTGTCGAGGATTTTCGAGCCGCAGGAGGTTTTCACCCCGTCGGTGCAGAAGATGTCCTTGTGGGCGTAGGGGATGCCGGTAAGCGGGCCGGCGCTAGCATTGGCCAGCCGCGTGTCGGCCGCGACCGCCTGGGCCCGTGCCTGTTCCGCGGTGACGGTGATGAAGCTGTTGAGCGCCCCGTCGTATTTGGCGATGCGCGCCAGAAAGGCCTGAGTCAGCTCGACGCTGGAAAATTCCCGAGCCGTAAGTCCGGCGGCCAGTTCGGTCAGTGTCTTGTTATGCATTTTTAGTTAAAAACCCTCACACACACCTCACTCAATCACCTGCGGCACCAGATACAGCCCCGCCTCGACCTGCGGTGCGATGGCCTGGAAACTCTCGCGCTGGTCGGTCTCTGACACGACATCGGGGCGCAGGCGCTGGGCGGCGTCCATGGGATGGGCCATGGGGGACACGCCGGTGGTGTCGACGGCGCTCATCTGTGCAACGAAAGACAGAATATTGGACAGGTTGCGCGCATACTCGGGGATGTCGTGCTCGGTGATCGCCAGGCGCGCCAGGTGCGCGATCTTTGTTACGTCGGCGGCGTCCAGTGACATGGCGGCGTCTTACCCCTGAAGTTGTGAAAACGCGAACGTTAGCACACTTGGCGCCTTGCCCAAACCCCCCCTGGTTGTTAGAGTACCGCATTGTTTTTTCTCAGCCCTCTCGGAACCCCGCACATGTTCGGATTCAAGCGTTTAATGGGACTGTTCTCCAACGATCTGTCCATCGACCTCGGCACTGCCAACACCCTGATCTATGTCCGCGGTCAGGGCATCGTACTTAATGAGCCCTCGGTAGTGGCGATCCGCCAGGATCGCGGTCCCGGCGGACCCAAGAGCATCGCCGCCGTCGGCATCGAGGCCAAGCGCATGCTGGGCCGCACGCCGGGCAACATCGTCGCGGTGCGGCCGATGAAAGACGGCGTGATCGCCGACTTCACCGTCACCGAGAAGATGCTCCAGCATTTCATCCACAAGGTGCACGAGGCGCGCTTCTTCCGCCCCAGCCCGCGCGTGCTGATCTGCGTGCCCTGCGGCTCGACGCAGGTTGAACGCCGCGCCATCAAGGAATCGGCGGCCGGCGCCGGCGCGCGCGAGGTGTATCTGATCGAAGAACCGATGGCCGCGGCGATCGGCGCCGGCATGCCGGTCGACGAAGCGCGCGGCTCCATGGTGCTGGATATCGGCGGCGGCACTTCCGAGGTCGCGGTGATTTCACTCAACGGTATCGTCTACTCTGCATCGGTGCGCATCGGCGGCGATCGCCTCGATGACGCCATCATCAACTACGTGCGCCGCAATTACGGCACGCTGATCGGCGAAGCTACCGCCGAGCGCATCAAGCACGAGATCGGCTCGGCCTATCCCGGCGCGGAGATCCGCGAGATCGAGGTCAAGGGCCGCAATCTCGCGCAGGGCATCCCGCGCAGCTTCACGCTCAACAGCAACGAGATTCTCGAAGCGTTGCAGGATCCGCTGTCCGGCATCGTCGGCGCGGTAAAAGCAGCCCTGGAACAGACGCCGCCGGAACTCGGTTCGGACATCGCCGAACGCGGCATCGTACTCACCGGCGGCGGCGCATTGCTGCGCGACATCGATCGGCTGCTGATGGAAGAAACCGGCCTGCCCGTTGTGGTCGCCGAAGATCCGCTGACCTGCGTGGCACGCGGCGGTGGCCGGGCGCTGGAGATGATCGACGAACGCGGCGGTGACGTGTTTGCGGTTGAATAATATGTAGGGTGGGCAACCGCAACGCGGTTGCCCACGCGTGACACGAAACGGTAGCACAAGCTCACAGGTCACGCGTGGGCAGCTAAGCCGCCCACCCTACACTGAACATCGATTACCCGAGGCAAGCCATCAAGCCACTCTTCACCCAAGGTCCCTCGCTCAACGCGCGGCTGGTGACGTTCGTACTGGCCTCGATCATTCTGATGACCGTTGATCAGCGCCTGCACCGGTTGGAAAGCCTGCGTGCCGGACTGTCCGCCGCGCTCTATCCGTTGCAGCATCTGGTTGACCTGCCGAGCGCGGGCTTCAACTGGCTCCAGGAAACCCTGTCCTCACGCACGCAGCTGCTGCACGAGAACCAGACACTGCGCGATGAACGCCTGCAACTCCAAGCCCGGATGCTGCGCTACGAAGCGCTGCAGGCCGAAAACAAACGCCTCAATCAACTGCTCGACTCCTCTATCAAGCTCGAAGGCCGCAGCCTGGTGGCGGAATTGCTGGAGGTCGATCCCGATCCCGGCAAGCACCAGATCGTCATCGACAAGGGCAGCCGCCACAGCGTGTTCGAGGGTCAGCCGCTGCTGGACGCCACCGGCATCATGGGTCAGATACTGCACGTCGGACCGTTCTCGTCGACCGCCATTCTGATCACCGATCCCGACCACGCACTGCCGGTGCAGGTGAACCGCAACGGTCTGCGCACCATCGCCGTCGGCACCGGCGACCTGCACCGGCTGGACTTGCCGCATGTGCCCAACAATGCCGATATCAAGGTCGGCGATCTGCTGATCACCTCCGGCCTCGGCGGCCGCTTCCCGGCGGATTATCCTGTTGCCACCGTGGCCAGCGTCGAGCCCAATCCGGCCAGCCCGTTCGCCAAAGTCAGCGCCATTCCCACAGCTCACCTGGACCGCAGCCGCGAAGTGCTGTTGGTGTGGCCGGCGCAGGCCACCGCACCGAATGATTTCGTCGGGCCGCCACGCCCGCCAGCGCAGGCCACGCCATGACGATCATGCGCCGCCACGGCAACTGGGTCATCGTGCTAAGCCTGCTGATCGCCCTGCTGCTGACCCTGCTGCCGCTGCCATCCTGGGCCGCGCCGTATCGCCCGGACTGGGTGGCGCTGGTATTGATCTACTGGTGCCTGGCGCTGCCGGAACGGGTCAGTGTCGGCATCGGCTGGAGCATGGGCCTGCTGCTCGATGGACTGTCCGGCACACTGCTCGGTCAACACGCGCTCGGGCTGACAGTAATGACTTTTCTCACAGCCAAGCTGCATCAACGCATCCGCCTGTATCCGATCTGGCAGCAGGCGCTCACCGTGATGGTGATGCTGACCATGAATCAAATGCTGGTGCTGTGGGTGAGCGGCATACTCGGCCGCCCGCCGCACAACTGGCTGTACTGGGCCCCGTCGTTGAGCGGGCCGTTGTTGTGGCCGTGGCTGTTCGGGTTGCTGAGGGATTTGCGGCGGCGGTTCAGGGTAACTTGACGACAGTAGCTACTAGCTACTTCCTAATTGCTACTATATTAAATGCTCCCTCGCATCACACTCAAAGATCACTTTTTAGAAACCCGCCTATTCACCACACGCGTGGTGGTGGCGCTGGTCTGCATGGTGCTGGCGCTGCTGGGGCTGATTGGGCGGTTGTTTTATCTGCAGGTGGTGCAGCATGAGCTGTACACGACCGAGTCCGAGGATAATCGCGTCAAGATCGTCGCGCTGCCGCCCAACCGCGGCCTGATCTTCGATCGCAATGGCGTGCCGCTGGCCGACAACCTGCCGTCTTACCACCTTGAGGTCACACCCGAGCAGGTCAAAGACATGGACACGACACTGCACGCGCTGGGCGCAATCGTCGATTTGCGCAGTGAGGATCTGGAGCGCTTCCACAATCTGTTGAAGCACACACGCCGTTTCGATGCCGTGCCGCTGCGCTTCCATCTCAGCGAGGAAGAGGTGGCGCGGTTCTCGATCAATCGTCACCGCTTCCCGGGCGTGGACATTGCCGTGCGCCTGTCACGGCACTACCCGCTCGGAAAATATGCCGTGCAGGCGGTCGGCTATGTGGGGCGCATCGACGAGGACGAACTGCAGACTCTTGATCCGGCCAATTACAGCGGCACCACCCACAACGGCAAGATCGGCATCGAGAAGTCCTATGAAAACCAGTTGCACGGCACGGTCGGCTATCAGCAGGTGGAAACCAACGCCCAGGGCCGCGTGTTGCGCGTGCTGGAAACCACGCCGCCGGTCGCCGGACAGAATCTGTACCTGAATATCGATTTCCGTCTGCAGGTGATCGCCGAGGCGGCGCTCGGCAGCAACAACGGCGCACTGGTGGCGATCGACCCCAATACCGGCGGCGTGCTGGCGCTGGTCAGCACGCCGGGCTATGACCCCGAGCCGTTCGTCAACGGCATCGACAGCGCCACCTACAAAGCCTTGCAGACCGACCCCGACAAACCTTTGTACAACCGCGCACTGCGTGGCCAGTACCCGCCCGGCTCCACCATCAAACCGTTCATGGGCTTGGCCGGACTCGCGATGGGTGCGATCGAGGCCGAGCACCATTTGTTCTGTCCCGGCTTTTACCAGCTGCCGGGCGTGACGCACAAATACCGCGACTGGCGCCACGAAGGCCATGGCTCCATCGCACTGCAAGATGCCATCATCCAATCCTGCGATGTGTACTTCTATCAACTGGCGCTGGCGCTCGGCATCGATCGCATCGACGACTTCCTCAGTCGCTTCGGCATCGGCCGCAATACCGGTATCGATGTGCTTGAGGAAAAAGCCGGGCTGCTGCCGACACGCGAATGGAAACGCCGCGTCCGCAAACAGGACTGGTATCAGGGCGAAACGCTGATCACCGGCATCGGCCAGGGCTATCTGCTCACTACACCGCTGCAACTGGCCTCGGCCACGGCGACGCTGGCGATGCGCGGCCGGCGGTATGCGCCGCACCTGCTGCGCGCGACGCAGGACCCCGGCGGCGGCGCGTTGAAACTCGTGCCGCCGGTGGTGCTACCGAAGGTGGACGGTGTTGCGCCGGACGCCTGGCAGCTGGTCATCGACGCCATGACCGGCGTGGTGAACAGCGCGCGTGGCACGGCGCGCACCATCGGTGTGAACGCGCCCTACCTCATCGCCGGGAAAACCGGCACGGCCCAGGTGTTCGGCATCAAGCAGGGCGAGAAGTACAATAAGAACGCGCTCGACGAGACACTGCTCGACCACGCCCTGTTCGTCGCCTTCGCGCCGGTCGATCAGCCGCGCATCGCCATCGCGGTGATCGTCGAGCACGGCGGCCACGGCGGTTCGGTAGGCGCGCCGATTGTGCGCACGGTCATGGATCAATACCTGCTTTACTCAACGCCATGAGCATCGATAGCTTCAATACCTCCGCGAACGCCGGCAAGGGCTGGTTGGCCCGGCTGCATCTGGATCTGCCGCTGCTGTTCGGTCTGCTGCTCACCGGCGCGGTGGGCCTGGTAGTGCTGTACAGCGCCTCGGGACGCA
The DNA here is from genome assembly GCA_041492115.1 of Gammaproteobacteria bacterium. Classification (GTDB taxonomy): domain Bacteria; phylum Pseudomonadota; class Gammaproteobacteria; order JBBQDK01; family JBBQDK01; genus JBBQDK01. The sequence goes on along the minus strand of JBGPWJ010000121.1, from coordinate 1,679 downwards.
ACATGGACATGGTCACCAATCAGGCCTTGCGCCTGGGCATGGCCTTCGTCGGCATGATCGTGATCGCGCAGATCAATCCGCAGCAACTGCGGCTCTGGGCGCCCTGGCTGTACGGCCTGGGCGTGATCATGCTGATCGCGGTGCTGCTGATGGGCCAGGTCGGCAAGGGCGCGCAGCGCTGGCTGGATCTGGGCGTGCTGCGCTTCCAACCCTCGGAGATTCTCAAGCTCGGTCTGCCGATGATGATCGCGTGGTTCCTGGCCGACAGCGCGCTGCCGCCGCGGCCGTGGCGCATGATCGCATCCGGACTGCTGATCGTGGTGCCGGTAGCGCTGATCGCCAAGCAGCCTGATCTGGGCACCGCACTGCTGGTCGCCTGCGCCGGGTTCTTCGCCTTGTTCCTCGCCGGGCTGCGCTGGCGCATCATGGGATTGGCCGTGCTGCTGATCGTGCCGGTGGGCGCCTTGATGTGGCACTTCGGTATGCACGACTACCAGCGCCAGCGCGTGCTCACCTTCCTCGATCCGGAGACCGATCCGCTCGGCGCCGGCTATCACATCATTCAATCGATGATCGCCGTGGGTTCCGGCGGCGTATACGGCAAGGGCTGGCTGAACGGCACACAGTCGCATCTCGATTTTCTGCCGGAGCGCCACACCGATTTCATCTTCGCCGTGCTCGGCGAGGAGTTCGGGCTGATCGGCGCGACGATCCTGCTGGTGCTGTACGCCTTCCTGATTGTGCGCGGACTGTATATCGCCACTCAGGCACAGGACACTTACACGCGCCTGCTGGCCGGCACCCTGACGCTGACCTTCTTCGTCTACGTGTTCGTCAATGCCGGCATGGTCACCGGCCTGCTGCCCGTGGTCGGCGTGCCGTTGCCGCTGGTCAGTTACGGCGGCACGGCGGTGGTGACCCTGCTGACCGGATTCGGTATGCTCATGTCCATACACACGCACCGCAAGCTGCTGGCGACTTGATCGCTTCAACCTGGAGCAAGCGCCTGATGATTCAAATCCCGCTGAACCGTATACCGCTGCTGTTGACGACCCTGCTGCTCAGCGTCGCACTGTCCGGTTGCGCCGCGCTGAAAAAACACCCGCCCGCCGCCACTGCGCCGGCAACCGCGCCCGCGCCGCTACCGCAGCCCATGACAGGACAAGTCACGGTGACTCGCTTCATCGATGAGATGGTAGCGAAACACGGGTTTCAGCGGGCGGATCTGGTCGCACTGTTCGAGAAGGTGCAACCGCGCGAGCGCATCATCCAGATCATGACCGCGCCCGCCGAGGGCAAGCCCTGGAATAAATACCGGCCGATCTTCGTCAACGAGGCGCGCATCCGCGGCGGCGTGGACTTCTGGCGTGACAACAACGCGGCACTGGCACGTGCCGAAAGCCAATACGGCGTGCCGGCCGAGATCATCATCGCCATCATCGGCGTCGAGACGCGATATGGCGGTAACATGGGCGGCTTCAACGTGATCGATGCGCTCGCCACGCTGGCCTTCGATTACCCGCCGCGCGCCGAGTATTTCCGCAGCGAACTGGAACAGTTTCTGCTGCTGACCCGCGAAGAGCATCTTGATCCGCTGCTGCCGAAAGGCTCGTATGCCGGCGCCATGGGCGAGGCGCAGTTCATGCCGAGCAGCTACCGCAACTACAGCGTCGACTTCG
>JBGPWJ010000313.1:0-2233 GCA_041492115.1 Gammaproteobacteria bacterium | reverse complement strand
GGGACGATTGCGCTGCACCTCGGTGATGATCTCCTGGTAGGCAGCGCGCACGGCACCGGCATTGGCGATATTCAAGCGCACACCGCCGGAGTCCGATTTGTGGGTGATGTCCGGCGAGTTGACCTTCATCGCCACCGGAAACTCAAACTGTTCGGCCAGCAGCAGGGCCTCGGACGGCGAATGTGCCACAACAGTTTGCGCCACCGGAATTCGAAATGCCGCCAGAAGCGCCTTGGATTCCATTTCATTAAGCACCTTGCGATGCTCGGCCAACACGCTCTCGATCAGCATGCGCGCGCCCTCCGTGTCCGGCGCGATCTGATGCGACAGCGGCCCGGGCATCTGCAAGAGCAGTTGTTGATTGTGAAAATAAGCGGAGAGATAGGAAAACACTTCGACGGCCGGTTCCGGCGTGCGGAAGCTGGAAATGCCGGCCGCAACGAAGGCAGCCCGCGCCTCCATCACCTGGGACCCGCCCATCCAACTCACCAGCAGCGGTTTGGTGAATTGCCGCGCCACGTCGATCACGGCCTCGGCGACTTGCATCGGTTGTGTCATGGCCTGCGGTGTGAGCAGCACCAGCACGCCGTCGTTTTCCTTGGCTCGCATGCAGATCGTCAGCGCATCACGGTAACGCTCGGCGGTGGCGTCACCGATGATGTCGATAGGATTGCCGTGCGACCAAGTCACCGGCAACACGGCGTTGAGGTCTTCGATACACTGTGGCGACAGCGTTGCCAATTCAATACCAAGATCGGCGGCGCGGTCGGCCGCCATGACACCGGGACCGCCGCCATTGGTGACGATGGCAAGGCGATTGCCGCTGGGTCGGATACCTGTCGCCAGCGCCCGCGCCGAAGTAAACAATTGCGCCACGCTCAGCACCCGCACAGCGCCGGCGCGACGCAGTGTGGCATCGAACACATCGTCGGCGACCACCAGCGCGTCCGTGTGCGACTGCGCCGCTTTGCTGCCAACCTCATGCCGCCCGACCTTGACCACGATAACCGGCTTGAGACGGGCGGCGGCGCGCAGCGCGCTCATGAAGCTGCGCGCATTGCGGATGCCTTCGATGTAGAGAAGGATCGCCTGCGTCTGCGGATCGGATACCATGAAGTCGAGGATCTCGCCGAAATCCACATCGGCCGAATCACCCAGCGATACCACGCTGGAAAAACCGACATCATTGGGCAGCGCCCAGTCGAGGATCGCACTGCACAGCGCGCCCGATTGCGAAATCAAGGCCAGATTGCCGGGCTTGACGGCGCTGTTGGTGAAGGTGGCATTGAGGCCGAGTTCGGGACGGATCACACCGAGACAATTGGGACCGATCAGGCGCAGACCATAACGCCGGGCGTTTTCCAGCAGCGCTTTTTCCAGTGCGGCACCGTGGGCACCGGTTTCATGAAATCCGGCTGAGAGAATCACGGCGGCGCGTACACCCTGCTGGCCGCAGGCCTCGATGATCGCCGGCACGGTCTCGGCCTTGGTGGCGATCACGGCCAGATCGATGCGCTCGGGAATCTGCTCGACGCTGGCGAAGGCCGGCTGACCTTGAATCTCGGTGTGCTTGGGATTGATCGGGAAGCAGCGGCCCTGGTAGCCGCCTTCAAGCAGATTACGGAACACCAGACCACCGACACTTTCCAACCGGCTGCTGGCACCGATGACGGCGACGGTCCGAGGCGCGAACAGCGGACTGAGATAATGCTTGCCCATGAGCGAAGTTTCCCTGGCTGTCAGATGATAATTCTAGCACGTGCACCGTACATCAGGATGACGGCGGTTTTGTTATAGTAAGCAACAATCACTCGAACCGGACCAGCTCGTGCAGACCGCCTTCATCACGCATCCTGCCTGCCTGAAACACCACGTCGAGCCCGGACATCCCGACAGTCCGGCGCGCCTCATGGCGATCGAGGATCAACTCATCGCCAGCGGTCTTTATCACTTTCTGCAACACCACGAAGCACCACGTGCCAGTCGCGCGCAACTGGAACGCGTCCATACAGCGGCGTATCTCGACGGACTGACCGCCGCTGCACCAAGCGAAGGTCTGATCGCAGTCGGCGCGGATACCTGGATGAATCCCGACACGCTGGAGGCGGCACTGCGTGCCGCCGGCGCCGTGGTACTTGGCACCGATCTGGTCATGGCCAGAAAAGTGGCGAACGCTTTTTGCAGCATACGACCGCCAGGCCATCATGCCAGCCGTGAGCAGGCCATGGGCTTG